>NZ_JBFRYA010000009.1:0-179192 GCF_040892635.1 Zhongshania guokunii
CCTCCAATCGAAATTCTGGGCTAAAAGTCGGTCTTGTACGGTTGCTCATTGATCACCTGTATCGTTATAGAGGTGATCATATCACCTCTAATCAGGTGGCCAAATTCACTATGCCACTACATAACACCAGAAGAAGAGGGTGAGGTCAACATTGTATTCGCAAACATGGGGATTAACTTTGATATCGAAATTGTTGCCTCTTCGAAATGTCCAGAAACAAACAATAAGAAAGCTGCGAGAAATTCTTCGGATGGATTAACTCTTATTTTAAGCAAGAGTATTAAAGGTAAGGTATCTAGTAGCATTTTATCTTCCTATGAGGAGGATGAAGAATTTTGGGTTGATAATCGCGTCAATGTCTTTTCGTCGAATATTTTCTCAAGGAAAGACGTATTAAAGGCATCCTTCTTAAGCCAAAGCTCTGCTTGCTTTATAGATGCAACGGTTTTCCCTCCCAGTAATATTAGAACTTATCTACCGATATATCAGCGTTTAATTATTGCAATGCCCCTAAAAACCCACTTTGTTGCTGCTTTGATTGCTTTTAACGTGCAGGAGCATGAGCTTCTGAGTTTGATTGAGCGAGGACGAATACAATTTGTACTTCCTCAATCAATTGATCGTTATAATATTGATTTTATAGCTAAAGCACTGGAAGTAAATTCTAACGCCATGTTGTTCTCGCGCAGACTAGCTGCCGCTTCGGTAGCGGAGACGCGCTCAAGGATTCCATTTCTTTACCCACCTTTTGGTGCGTCTGCAAAGCGAGAATTATTGAGATTGCTGGAAAATATTTCTGATCCTATGGTTAAACCTATAGGGGAGATAATGGCTAAAAACCTTGCTCAAGGGTGGGTAGGGATGGAGCGAAACATAAGTGACCGGGGTGGCATGGGTACTGCTAATAACGGCGTCGGAACAATAATTGGAGAATTGATTCATAATATTGCAGGAAGGGATTTGCGGATTGAATTGATTGCTAGTTCAATGTCAGTAGAGTGGGCAGCGGCTGTCGGGGCAACTTATTGCTCTATCGAAAATGAAAGTTATTCTGATTTTAGTTCAGCGCAGCTATGCGCAAGCATGTATTCTGGTGTTGAAAATTCTCCTATTGTAAACCCAATAAAATCACTAGAGCCCTTTATTGAGGGACTCCTAACTTTAAACAATGATGTTTCTGTTTTGGAAGTGGATGATGTTTTTACTTCAAGTGATATTGATAGGCTGGGTGACTATTTGAGAGGAGTATCAGATATAGAAGACCCGATTGCAGAAATTGGTTTTTTAAACGACAAAATTAAAAAGTTTGAAACTAATCAGAATAGAATTAATAGATTAGATATTCTCGGACTCGGAGGTGTTGCGGTAGCTACCGCTATGACGGGTAATGCCTATGTTCCCTTCGGCGTATGGATTGCTCAGTATTTATTAAAAAATGCCGACCCTAGTAGAGATTTTGGTGGTAGGGCTATTGACTGGGTTAGAGCGATAAATACTAGATCTTCAACTGATGCTGTATTGGTTAGTCGACTACGATCAAAAGCAATAGGTTATAAGTGTTAGCATTGATCAATGCTAACAAGACGTTTCTGGAAAAATTGTTCTCTGAACGTGACGTTTGAGACTGTAGAGCATTTAACAGATTTCCATCTAAGTCGGCTTTTTCACCATCCGCTTTTTACCAGATCAGGAAATGCCCCGTTAGCGAGTGATGAAAAACTCCGGGCGCGGCTACCTTGGAATGCGTGGCTCGTATAAAGTGTGGTTTATTTATCGCTTACGTTCATTCTGTCGAAGCGGCGAATTCTGAAATTACTCTTTGCCACATGAGAAATATGTATAATTAATCGGTTCGTACAGTCGGCTTTTTGATAGATTGGAAACTGTCAACGCTCAGGTAAGTCAGGATTCTGGCGGTCAATATAGTCGTCATTGTTGACAGTCAACGGCTATTAAGCGACTAAGCAGAATAAGATATATATATCAGTATCTTACGGAGCTTTTAGTTGCTTTCTAGAGCAAGTGTCAACTTGTTGGCAAGGATCCATGGCCGGATAATCCGCTAGAGAGTTTGCCCACGGCGCGGCTTAAACCCCGCGGGACATAAACTAAAAAACCGCCGGATTAGCGGCGGTTTTAAGACGTTGCGTGGGATCGTTTGAAATTAGAAACGCACAGCGGCGCCGAGTAAAATGCCGTCAGCATCAGCGTCGTTATTATTCACTTCAATGCTAGAGTCAAAGATCGATGCGTAAAGCTCGATTTGCGGATTGGGGAAGAAACTAGCATCAATACTGATCGTGTCGCTAGAGGCGTCACCTACATCGGTGATGCCAGCGTTTACGCCTATACCGAACATGGTATTGAAGTAGTATGTGCCGCCAACAGCGATTTGATAGCCACTATCGTTGTCGGTGTCGATATAGCCAACAGCCACGTCATAGGCAACAGACGCGCCTTGGTTCAGCGGGTTCACGCCGTGAAAGGCGACGTCGAGGTAGTCTACGTCGGCGTTGTTGTCATCTTCAGTGGTGTAGCTTACAACAACGTCGCTATTGTCATTTAGGTAGGTACCCACACCGACGCGGATAGAGTCTGCATCGGAGTTGCCGGTGTCGACGGTTGTCCAATCGGCTTCGATAATGATGTTGGTTGCAGTAACAAAGCGGCCGCCAATATTGGTGGTTTCTTCTTCGTCAGCATTGGCTACGTCATCCTCTTCACTGATAAAGGCAAAGCTAACGAAAGAAGATTTATCAAGGAAGCTGGCTTCTGCCAGCGGGCCTTTGCTGGTATCTACTTTATCAAAATGAAATTCGCCACCGATACCAAAACCGTCGTAGTCGGTATTGGTAGCTTCTCCCTGGGTATACACCGCGCCGAGTTCAAATTGATAGTCGGCATAAGCATGGCTGGTTGCCACAATTGCGATCGCACTGGCTAATAGAGTCTTTTTCATTTGCTACATCCCCGTTATGAACAGTTGTCAGCCAATGTAATCTTGGCTAATGACAGGCTCTTTATAATTATGTGACATTTTTAAGTGCACACACTTGCACCATTGTTGAGCTATATTATGTTTTTGCTCAATAATGGTGCACTCGAGATTAGCACAGGCTTTTAAAATTAAATACCGCTGAAAGCTGGAATTTAGGAGGCAAAATTCACAGTGTGATTAGGGGCGAGGGGCCGAATTCTAAGCCTAACTTTGTTGGCCGTAGTCGGCATAGCGACTTAACACTTCTGTCATTTCTGTTTGATTTAGGATCACGGGTTCGCCGCCCTGTAAACTTAAATAATAGTTGGCGGCTAACTCTTCGATGTCTTTAGCAAGTGCCAAGGCGCGCAGGGGATCTGCTGCATAAGCAATTTGGCCGTGATTGGCCATTAGGCAGGCGCGGCGTTGTTGCAGCGCAGTGCTAACGTAGGCAGACAGCTCTTGAGTGCCATATGCTGCATATTGGGCGCAGGGAATTGAGTCGCCACCGGCGATGGCAACCATGTAGTGAAAGGCCGGAATGGCGCGACGCTGGCAAGCTAGCACCGTGGCGTAGCGCGAGTGGCAGTGAACAATACCACCAGCTTCGGGATGATCGAGGTAAACCTGCCAGTGCATGCGCCATTCGCTAGAAGGCTTGCGCTGATTCTTGGGGATTTCGCCATCACTATCGATATAGACAAGATCGCCGGGGCGAGTATTGCCGGCTAGCTGGCCGCTGGCTGAGATTAGCATACCGCCGTCGGCGGTGCGCACCGAGGCGTTGCCGCTGGCGCCGGGGCTTAGGTTGCTGCTGCTCATGCCATGAAGTGCGGCAACCAGCTGGGAGCGCTCTACAGTGAAGGCCATTACAGGCCATTCCGCAGGGCTTGAATGCGTTTTTCGAGCGGTGGGTGCGAACTAAATAACGCTGCCAAATCGGATTTGGTCTGGCTACTTATACCAAAGGCGCTCATTTCGCCAGGCAGGTCAGTGGGCAGCCCTTGTTGCGCTTGCAGACGCTGTAGGGCGGCGATCATATCCTCGCGCCCAGCGAGGCTGGCGCCGGCGGCGTCGGCGCGAAATTCCCGCCAGCGTGAAAACCACATCACTATGGTCGAGGCCAAAATGCCTAAAACCATTTCGGCAATAAAGGTAGTGACGTAAAAGGCGATGCCGTGGCCGCGCTCAGTTTTAAATACAGTGCGGTCAACAGTGTGGCCAATAATACGGGCAAAAAACATGACAAAGGTGTTCACTACGCCTTGAATCAAGGTCAGGGTAATCATATCGCCATTGGCAACATGGCCTATTTCATGGGCGAGTACCGCGCGAACTTCGTTGCGACGCATTTGCCGAAGCAAGCCTTCAGATACTGCGACTAGCGCTGCATTACGGTTCCAACCAGTGGCAAAAGCATTGGCCGACGGAGAGGGAAATATAGCGACTTCAGGCATACCAATACCGGCTTTTTGGGCAAGCTCTGCAACGGTTTCAAGCAGCCAGCGCTCTTCGCTGGTATTGGGTGTAGTGATAACCTGAGCACGTGTCGCACGCTTGGCCATCCATTTTGAAATTAGTAGCGAGATTAGCGAGCCGCTCATGCCAAACACAGCACAAAAAATTAATAGCGATGACAGATTGAGGTCGACGCCATTGCTGGCCATGATACTTTCTACGCCGAGTAGGCTCAGAGTAATGCTGGCAACAAACACAATGGCTAAGTTGGTGGCAAGAAATAAGAGAATTCGCATCATGGCGCAGACTTCCGGTGTGTTAATGACGATTATTAGATGGTGGCGTGGTGATGCAGTTTCAAGTTATTGTGCAGAAATATCGTCTTCCCCTAAATTAAGCTGTTCGGCGTCTGCTGGCTCTGCGGTTTCGGTCGCCGTGCCGGCTTCATAGCTAAGCTCAGTATTTTCATCTGCAATAGGCGGCCCAGCCTTTACAATCGGCTGTTTGCTATCATCGAGCTCGCATTCTAGGGGTTGTGCACGCAGGTAGATATCTTTGCTGCTTTGCTCAAAAATGACATTTACCGCCTCGTCGCGGTGGGCGGTGCGAAATAGTAGGCGCCGGTCGCGGCCATCGAGCCACTGTTGCTGTTTGCCAAGGTAGTGGCCATGCTGATTTTGAATGACGAAAATAGTAGTCATTGAAGCCCTTGTCTGGGAATAATGAAATAATGAAGGGCACAGATTTTACCGTGTTTGCCCGCGCGGGTGAACCTGCCGTATCAGCGGCCGCGCCTGCCGAGCAAAACGTCTTTGGCGTCATTAATTTGGCTGGCTAGAAAGTCGTTGCCACCTCGATCGGGGTGAAATTTCTGCATCAGCTTGCGATGAGCAGCAATAATCTCTTCATCGCTGGCGCCAGCGCTCAAGCCGAGTACCGACAGGGCTTGGTTTTTGTTCATGCTTGTACTGGCCCGCGGTGGTGGGGCTTGCTCGTCTTGTTGTGAGTTCTGCTGCTTGTTGCTACTGCCGAGATTGCCATTCAGGCGATGGTATATGTGTTTTAAAACATATTGGCGAACGAAGGGCAGGGCGCCACCAATGAGACCGGCGATCCAATGGACGCGACCGGTTAGCGACAGCAATACGAGCGCTGCGGCAGCCAAACCAATTAGCAAACTTATATAATAACCGCGACGCTTATCAACGGGTTTGGTTTGTACGGTTTTTACAAATCGATAAATGCCATAGAGAATAAGCACGGCAAAAAACAAACGTATTATCATTCTAAGTCCTTTCTGGGGTGCAATTGCCTGTGCAGCCGCTACCCGCGATTTAAGCTGTGCTAAAGTATAAAGCCTTGTGGGCTTTAGACCCATCAATTGTACGCAATGGATTTATTCATGGATTCAGGATCATCCCCCGCTCAGCGCTTCGTGTTGTTTCAGTCTTTGTATCAGGCCAGTCAGTCCGGTGAAAACAATTGGGATCAGGTGGTCGCGCTGTTGAGTAAGGGGCAGCGCACGGCCCAGCGGGCGCAGCTCGACGAGCTGGCCGAGCAGTTTGCCAGTGGGCAGCGGATTGTGCTCGACGAGTTACGTGATGGCGGCATGTTTACCCGCTGGGAGCTGCAGTTTATGCAGCTTGGTTTGGCGGTGGGTAATTTGGCAAAAATCTATTTGCGTTTGGCTGAACACTATCGCTTACAGACCGAATTTCGTCGCAATCTTCGCCGCCAGCTATGGTTGCCTCTGGCCATTGTACTGCTTGCTAGCTGCGGTTTGCCCTTGCTTTGGTTTAGTGGCGGGTTTATGGCGGGGGCTGAGGCTATGAATATTGGCGTCGCCTCATTACTGCCCTTGATTGCGATTTACGGCCTGCTTAAAGCGGTGCAATACTCTGCGGCCCTGCAAAGGTTTTGCTTGAGTATCAGTTATCGCTTGCCAGGTGTCGGTTGCGCCCTTAGCCAGTACCAGAGTTATCACTATATGAATCATTTGGCCGATTGCATTGGCGCGGGCTTCTCTCTGCCCCAAGCCTTAAAGCAGTCGGCTAGGCGATTGCCCGATGCGCCGATAAATGGGCGTTATTATAAATTGGCCAGTGACGTTGAAGCGGGGGGGCGATTTTCGAGTGCTTTGCTTAGTAGCGGGATTCTGCGTGGGATAACGATGCCGCCGGCCTCTGAAATGCTAGACGCTAAACAGGTGCCAGCCTTATTGGGCCTGGCGATACATCGTGTGTGTGAGGAGCAATTGGTGTTTTGGTCGGGTAGCTTGCCGTGGTTGCTGCTGGGCTTGCTACCCTATATGGTAGTGCTTAATGCATGGTTTCTCGGGCGCTAAGCTTTTCCAGTTCTTCAATATAGTGGCGACGTCCTGATAGCTCACGCTCAATTGCAAAGCGCTCGGAATTATCTTGCCACTCGGCGTTTTTTAGCAGTTCCCAAAGTTTGCGGCTGCATAAGTTTTTTACATTCACATCGTTATTTTGTTTGTTCATCATCGTTCTCCATTGCGCCTTCTGCGCCTTCTTCCTTTGTCATTAGTGTTTACTAATTTCTTGCTGCTGGTTGCCACTATCGCTGTTTCAAATGACAGGGGTATGACAGCCTTTCGTTTTTGACAATTTTTTTGTGAGTATGCCGTCGCGAATTTTTTGGCTTTAAACTAAAGCGAATTCTTAGATCGCAAGGTATTGTTGCTCACCGAAAAAACTGTCTGGTTTTGCCGATTTGACCTGTTGTTTCAGGTCATTGATCTGGTGTCAGTTCGCAAGAGGGCAAAAATGCACGGCTTGCTAGCTGCTTTTCCGTACGTGGGTGTTTACTACGCGGTAAAAGCTAATCCTGATACGACTAATCTCAACTATTGATCGGACACACCGAAGCTAGCAAAGTTCAGGCCAGTAGGCAATTATTATTTGAGTGTGGGCGGAAGATCGGTGATATAAGGGCTTAATTGGCGGAAAAGGGGAAAAGTTGCTGCGAATGGCGGGTAGTTGCTCGGATTCTTTTTCTCGCGAAGTGTTTTCAGCTCGCTTGCGCCAAGTCGACGGATTGCACAATTAATTACTTGGCGTGCACTGTGATGAGGCTTTTCCTAGGGCTTAGGCGTTAATGCCGAAGTTTAATCCTCAGGTGTTTGATAGAGCAATAATGCGCTCGCAGCGGCGGCCAGTAGCTGGGCTTCGTCTGTGCTGAGTGCATTACGTAACCACACGCGTCCTTGGTCGATGGTTTCCACGGCGGCGAGCATTTGCTGATTGCGGCTAATTTGGTAGCCGATTCCCCCGATGTTAATACTGCCGTTGTTTGCACTGTGGATGCTGTCTATCTGGTAGCTGGCGTCGTTGCTGTACAGGGCGCCACGGCGGTGCGTTTCAGCGCCGCGCTGACCCATGGCAATTTGCCACTGCGGGCTGGTTTTATCGCGCTTGATTTCACAGTTGAAGCGGTTTTCTGCGGCCAGTAACCAGCTCCATTCTCCGCGTTGCGCGCTGCCAAAATTCAGTGACTCACTATTGTTATTGTGCTGACAATCTACGCGTTGCTGCTCGGCGCGAGGCCCTTGCAGGGTGTAGCGAAAGCCGCCGTGACGGTCACTGCTTTTGTAATTGGCAACTTGAATATTGCTGCTACTGTCCCAGTCGCGGTCCACAACACCGGTCTGAAAGGGGCCAAAGCTAAGGCGCTGACGAATTAATAGACCTTGCCTGCCAGTGACCGGATAAACGTCAGCGTTTGCGCTGAACGCTGGTTCGAGGTCGATGCTTAAAGCTGTGCATGCGCTAAGCACAAGAGTAGAAAAACCCAATAGTACTGTGCGTTTCAAGTTACTTATCTCGCTTAGCGATGCTCTGGCCGTTAGTATTTTTCGACTATTCTTCGTCAATAACCGCGTCGACAAAGTAATGATCAACGCCATTGACCTTTTCTTTAACAAGGCCGTGACAGTCGGTTTCGAAGCCGGGGAAACGGGAGTTAAAGTCACGTACAAATTGCAGGTAGCGCACAATAATATTATTGAAGCGTTCGCCTGGAATGAGTAGCGGAATACCTGGTGGGTAGGGGGTTACCAACATGGCAGTAATTCGGCCCTCCAACTCGTCGATGGGGACGCGTTCAACCTTGCGGTGAGACATTTTGGCCCACGCGTCGGCGGGGATCATTGCCGCTTCCATTTCCGAGAGATACATCTCGGTGGTAATCCGCGCCAGATCGTATTCTTTATAAACGTTGTGAATATCGCTACACAGATCGCGTAGGCCGACTTTCTCGTATTTCGGGAATTTGGCGGCGAACTGGGGCATTACCCGCCATAGCGGCAGGTTCTGATCGTAGTCGTCTTTAAACTGCTGTAGCTCTGTCACCATCGAGTTCCAACGGCCCTTGGTGATGCCGATAGTGAACATGATGAAGAACGAGTACATGCCGGTTTTTTCGATGATAATGCCGTGTTCTGCGAGGTATTTACTGACGATAGACGCGGGGATACCGATCTCATCGAAATTGCCATCGACATCAAGGCCTGGGGTAATGATAGTTGCCTTAATTGGGTCGAGCATATTAAAGCCAGACTCAATATCGCCAAAGCCGTGCCAGCGGTCGTCGGAGTGAATAACCCAGTCGTCGCGGTCGCCAATACCTTCTTCGGCCAATACCTCTGGCCCCCAAACACGGAACCACCAATCGTCGCCGTAATCGGCATCGACCTTGCGCATAGCGCGGCGGAAATCCAGTGCTTCCATAATGGATTCATCAACCAGCGCGGTGCCGCCAGGCGCTTCCATCATGGCTGCAGCCACGTCGCACGAGGCGATAATCGCGTACTGAGGACTGGTGGATGAGTGCATTAAATACGACTCATTGAAACGGTGGGTGTCGAGTTTCCTCTGGGTGCCGTCTTGCACAAGAATCTGCGATGCTTGAGAAAGGCCCGCCAAGAGCTTATGGGTAGACTGGGTGGCAAATACTAGGGTGTCGTCGGAACGCGGGCGACCGGCGCCGATGGCGTGCATATTGTGATAGAAACTGTGAAAGGCGGCATGGGGCAGCCAGGCTTCGTCAAAATGCAGGGTGTCGATGGTGGAGTCGAGAATGTCTTTAATTTCTTCGACGTTATACACAATCCCGTCGTAGGTACTCTGGGTAATGGTCAGAATACGTGGTTTCTTGTCTTCGGCGTGGCGGGCGAAGGGGTGATCTTCAATTTTTTTGCGGATTGCCGCTGGCTCAAATTCGCTTTTTGGAATTGGGCCGATAATGCCGTAATGGTTGCGGGTTGGCATTAAGAACACCGGAATCGCGCCGGTCATAATGATGCTGTGCAAAATCGATTTATGGCAGTTGCGGTCAACCACCACGATATCGCCGGGGGCGACGGTGGAGTGCCATACCACTTTATTGGACGTCGAGGTGCCGTTGGTCACAAAGAATAGGTGGTCGCAGCCAAATATGCGTGCGGCATTGTTCTCACTGGCGCTAACCGGGCCAGTGTGGTCGAGCAGCTGGCCGAGCTCTTCTACTGCATTGCACACGTCGGCGCGGAGTAGGTTCTCGCCAAAGAACTGGTGGAACATTTGGCCAACGGGGCTTTTTAAGAACGCGACCCCGCCTGAGTGACCTGGGCAGTGCCACGAATAAGAACTGTCGCTGGCATAGTTCATCAGCGCGTGGAAGAACGGCGGCGCGAGGGCTGACAGGTATTTATTGGCTTCACGAATGATGTGACGGGCCACAAAGTCTGGGGTGTCTTCAAACATGTGAATGAAGCCGTGCAGTTCGCGCAGTATTTCATTGGGAATATGCCGCGAGGTGCGGGTTTCACCATAGAGAAACACCGGTATATCGGTGTTGCGCTGGCGCACAGCGGTCATGAATTGGCCAATAGACTCCAAGGCTTGGCTCACCGTCTCGTCACTGCCGTCGCCAAACTCTTCATCGTCGATTGATAGGATGAAGCAGGAGGCGCGACTCGCCTGTTGTGCAAAGGCGGTAAGGTCGCCGTAGCTGGTTAAACCGATGACTTCCATGCCCTCTTTGCTGATGGCGTCGGCGAGGTCGCGGATACCGGAGCCAGAGATGTTTTCTGAGCGAAAGTCTTCGTCAATAATGACAACAGGAAAGCGAAATTTCATGTATACGGCCATGTTGGTTTTGGGTGTTTTCCCGGATGCACCGGGCGCTGTTAGCGTCGCATAGCATATTAAGCTATATCAGAGTGGCGGCGCGGCTTTGTATCGTTGATTTTAATTTGGCTAATAGTAGTACGTTATTAGTTGTCTACCCTAACAATAATCGATGACGGCTGTCAGCCAAGTTGGTGCTATTTTGACGGATAAACTGGGTTGACGCACGGAAAGTTTACGGGAGGGGTTAGGCATAAAAAACACAGGACTTTGTGCCCGCCGCGAAAGCGGCGGGCAGTGGCCTGCCTCAGTCTATGCTGTCGAGCAAATACTGGGGAAGGGCAAAAGCACCAATGTGCAGCGCCGGATTGTAGTAGCGGGTTTTGATTCCACTGGCAGCAAACCGAGCTTGTAAAGTGCTTAAGTCTTGCGTGCGAGCGCTTGGCTCGTTGCTGGCCCAAGCAAAGGTCATTACGCCGCCGATATAGGTGGGGACCGCAGCAGCATAAAAAGCAGTATCGCTAAACAGCGGTGACAAGCGTCTATGGCTGGTGCTGACTTCATCGGGTTGCATAAAGGCCACGCCATTCTGAGCAGCAAAAATACCGCCGGGCTTCAGACAGCGTTTGATCCCTTCGTAAAATGGCGATGTAAATAACACTTCGCCGGGCCCGATGGGGTCGGTGCTGTCCGACAGGATGACATCAAACTGGCGGTCGCACTGCTTGACGAAATCAATACCATCGCCAATCACAATTTCTGCGCGGGGATTTTCATAGGCGCCAGCAGAGTGATTGGGCAGATATTTAACGCACATATCGATAACAGCTTGGTCAATTTCGACCTGCACAGCGCTTTCTACTTCGGGGTGCTTTAGCACTTCGCGAAGTAGGCCACCGTCACCGCCGCCAATAATTAGCACATTTTTGGCATTGCCATGCGCGAACAGCGGGGTGTGAGCCAGCATTTCGTGATAGATGAACTCATCGCGCTCGGTAGTTTGGATGATGCCATCCAGCGCCATGACCCGGCCAAAGCTACCGGATTCAAAAATAACGAGATGCTGGTGTTCGGTCTTACTTTCAAACAAGACCTCGCGAACCTTAAAACCTTGGTGGTAGTCGCCGTGGAGGGTTTCGTTAAACCACTCAGACATCGTCCATTCTCCCGCGCAGGTTTTCGCTCACTTCAATACGAGTGGGTGAAAAGGCCTTTTGCAGGATCTCTACAGCCAGTTCTGGTTTTGCATCGCCGCACATAAATACGTCAAAGGCAGCGTAGTCGCGCTCTGGCCAAGTGTGCACACTAATATGTGACTCTGCCAATACCGCAACGCCAGAAACGCCACCATTTGGAGTAAAGTGGTGCATATGAATATGTAACAGCGTTGCACCGCATTCATTGACGCAGTCAATAAAGGCTTTTTCCATGCGGGGGAGTTCGTCGAGGTGGGAGGCGCCCCACAGATCGATAATTAAATGCGTTCCAGCGTAAGCTACGCCGTCACGAATAATGAGGTGGTCGAGATTTTCGTCGGACTGTGTAATCGGGTTACACGTGGCAGCGCCGGCCTCCAAAGAGGGCATATGATCTAGGCTTTTCATTTAGCATAAATCCTCCGCGTAGGTGAAAGAGCCGGCGATTTAAACGTGTTTCCCCCCAAATAGCAATAAAAAATCCTGTTAAAATCCCCTTGCTAGCCATATGCCAAAGTCATTGAAGGGCGTAGGGTTTTATCACTTTCTGGCGCTGGCCTGGGAGTGGTAAATCAAGGCATAGTAGTTACCAGTTTATGGAAGTATATAAGGAGCCTGTGCTATGAGTATTTTTGATCGCTACCGCAAGCCAGCAATTATCCCCACGGCAGAGCAAGCACTGCCTGGCCGCAGTGAGAAAATGCCGGTGTCAGCCGCGCACACGGTGTTAAAAACCCCAATGGTTGGACCATTCCCAGCCGACTTCCAGCAGCTGGTGTTTGGCCTTGGTTGTTTTTGGGGTGCTGAGCGTAAGTTTTGGCAGCAAGCGGGGGTGTATACCACGGCAGTTGGCTATTGCGGCGGCTACACTCCAAATCCGAGCTACCACGAAGTATGTTCGGGTATGACCGGCCACAACGAGGTAGTGTTAGTGGTGTTTGACCCTGCAATAGTCAGTGCGGAAAAATTGCTGACCGTGTTTTGGGAGAGCCACAATCCCACTGAGGGTATGCGTCAAGGCAACGATATTGGCACCCAATACCGCTCGGGTATTTATTGCTCAGACGAAGCCCAGTTGGCACTGGCAAAAGCCTCCGCCGAGCAATATCAACAAGCGTTAAGTAAAGCCGGCTTGCCAGAAATTAGCACCGAAATCGTAATGGCCACTGAGTTTTATTACGCCGAAGATTATCACCAGCAGTATTTAGACAAGAATCCAGGCGGCTATTGCGGTTTGGGTGGTACAGGGGTTAGTTGCCCGCTTTCGTAGCGGGAGACGCTGGATGGGAGACGAAAAACGCAAAAACACCGGTGCTTTGGTTTTTAGCGTCTCCCGTCTAGCATTCAGCCTTTAATTACCCCGCCATTTTGTCTGATACAGATCATGACGGCGGTCGCGCAAGTTCTGCACCGTACCGCTATTGCGCGCGACCCTTAATGCCTCTGGGCGTAAATCGGCAATGGCCACGGTTTCCACGTTGGGGGTGGTGTCGGCGGCGATACCGTCGCGAGCAAAGTGGAAGTCGCAGGGAGTAAAGATACCGCTTTGGGCGTACTGAATGTCCATGTTTGCGACATTGGGCAAGTTGCCGACATTGCCGGACATTACCACGTAAACTTGATTTTCGACGGCCCTGGCCTGGCAGCAGTAGCGCACCCGCAGGTAACTTTGGCGTTCGTCTGTGCAGAAAGGTACGAATAGGATTTCTGCGCCCTGATCAACCAAATGACGAGCGAGCTCCGGAAACTCCGAGTCATAGCAAATCAACACGCCAATTGGGCCGCAGTCGGTGTCGATTACATTCAGCTCGTTGCCGCCTTCGATATTCCACCAATACACTTCATTGGGGGTTGGGTGGATTTTAGCCTGTTCGTCGACGCGACCATCGCGGTGAAAAACATAAGAGATGTTTTCTACCCGACCATTTGCGACCCGAGTTGGATGTGACCCGCCGATGATATTGATGTTATAGCGCACAGCCAAATCTTGCATCGCTTCAACATAACGTGGCGTGTATTTGGTCAGCGCTTCTATTGATTGAATTGGTGTTAACTCCTGATTCTCAATCGACAGGAGTTGTAGGGTGATTAGCTCGGGAAAGACGACGAAGTCGCCTTTATAGTCGGCGACTACGTCAACAAAGTATTCAATAAACGTCATGAACTGCGCAAAAGAATCTACTTTACGTTGCATATATTGCACGGTGCCGACCCGCACAGTGTCGGGTTGGCGGCCGCCGTGGCGTTTGATGTGCGCCGCAGCTGCGGCAGTTTCAACCTTGGGGTTGTTCCATACCAGATGTACGCCGTAGCCCATCGAGTCTTTATCGGCATTTAAGTAGTTGGGGACTAGGTCGAGTACTTCAAAGTCATTATGGAGTTGGAACGATAACACCGGGTCGCGGGTTTTTTGGCTAACCACGGCGTCTAAGTAGTTTTGTGCACTGCCGTATTTTTTCATACGCCTCGAGAGGCTAGGCAGGCGGCCGACAAAGACAATGCCTTTTAGTCCCAGTGATTCACAGAGCTTTTTACGCGCATTGTAAAGCCGCTGACCAATACGGTAGCCGCGCACGCTGCTGTCTACGCAGACTTCCATGCCGTACATCCACTCGCCTTCGGGGTCGTGGCGGGTGCCGTAGCCGTTGGCGGTAATCGCCGCCCAGCTATGAGGTTTTAGGCACACGTCACCACTTACGCGGAAGGTTGCGCAGTAGCCGACAATATCGTCTTCTAAGGTGACAACAAATTTACCTTCACCAAAATTATTGAGCTGGCCGCGCAATTCGGCGCGAGTATAGGGGTCGATCCCAGTGCCGTCGTAAACCCGCTTAGAGAGCGCAGCAATGGCTGGGATGTCCTTTATCATTGCGTTTCTAACCCGCAGGACTTTGCCGGTGGAGGCGATTTTTTTACCACCAGTGGTGTTTCTGGCCATGATATTAACTCTTGATTGAGGCTAGGAAATTAGTCTTTGTTTTTACTGCTAGCACTGCGCCGAACTGGGCCGGACTTTACGCTTTCTGCTTTGTTTGGGGTAGTGCTTGTGGCAGTGGTTTTTCCGGTACTTTTAGCACTATTGGTTTCGTTGCTCGGTTTGTCGGTCGCGGCTTTGTCAGCTGTTTTGCGATTGGTGGCTAAGCCGCTTAATGATTTAAGTACTCGCGCCGATAGATCTAGGGTTTTCATGCCTTCTGTAAACGCGGTTTTGGCCATTTGCTGGATCATTTCGGTGTCACCTTCGCCAATGCGTTTGTATACCGCATCCCATAATGGCTGGGCGTCAGGCAGGCCGACCATGCGGCGCACTTCTTCTGGGCTGATTTCAACTTCGAGATGAATTTTCATATTTTAGTTACCCCGCATTGCAAGCAGTGAGTATGCCATCCGCAGTTGCCGGGTCAATCTTTAGCGACAAAGCGGAGGCGTTTTTTAATTATTAAGCTGGCTGAGTACATATTGCAGAATGCCGCCGTGGCGGAAATAGGCGAGCTCTTCTTGAGTGTCAATGCGCAAGCGGCCCAATACCTCGTGGCGACTGCCATCGCTGCGCGATAGCACAATGCGTACGGTTTGTTTGGGCTTGAGTTGCTCCTCGCAGGGGATGATGTCAACGCGTTCGTTGCCTTGCAGGTCGAGCATTTCTCTTGGGATTTCCTTATCGAACTCAACGGGCATAACGCCCATGCCGACCAAGTTGGAGCGATGAATTCGCTCAAAACTTTCCGCAATAACGGCTTTTACACCAAGTAATAGGGTGCCTTTGGCTGCCCAGTCACGACTTGAACCGGAGCCGTATTGTTTGCCGGCAATGATGACGAGTGGCTTGTCGTCGTCAAGGTATTTCATGGCTGCTTTGAATATGGGCAGTACGGTTTCTCCGTCTGGCGCGAGGGTGTAGCCGCCTTCGCGGTCCACCAGTTTGTTGTGTAGGCGAGTATTGGCAAAAGTGCCGCGGCTCATTACTTCGTGGTTGCCGCGCCGCGAGCCGTAGGAGTTGAAATCGCTGGGGGCAACGCCAAGGCTCTGTAGGTAGTGACCGGCGGGGCTGTCGGTGGCAATTTTGCCTGCAGGGGAAATATGGTCAGTGGTGATAGAGTCGCCAAACAGGCCCAGAATACGCGCGCTGTGTAAGGCGGGGAATTCTTCGCCGGCCAGCTGTGGATTGTCAAAAAAGCTCGGGCAGCGAATATAGCTTGAGTCAACTTGCCACTGATAAGTGTCGCTTTTTTCAACAGCAATTGCCTGCCATTCCTCGGTCCCAAGGTAGACATCTTTATAGGCGTCGCGGTACATCGCGCCGCTCACAATTTTACGTATTTCGTGAATTTCGGCCGTGCTCGGCCACAGTTCTTTGAGGAAAACCTCCACGCCCTTGCTATCGGTTGCTATGGCTTCTTCCTGCAAGTTGCGCAGGGTAGTACCTGCCAGTGCATAGGCAACTACCAGCGGTGGTGAGGCCAGCCAGCTGGCTTTGACCTGCGGATGGATGCGGCCATCGAAATTTCGGTTACCCGATAATAGGGCGGAAACCACCATGTCTTTACTGTCGATGGCCCTAGCGATGGGCTCGCGCAGCGGCCCAGAATTGCCAATGCAGGTAGTGCATCCATAGCCAACTAGATCAAAACCTAGGGAGTTGAGGTCGTCCTGCAGGCCGCTGTCGGCCAGATATTTACTAACGACTTTAGAGCCAGGTGCCAGCGAGGTTTTTACCCACGGTTTTACCCTTAAACCTCGTTCCCGCGCTTTGCGGGCGACCAAGCCCGCCGCAATCATAACGTCGGGATTAGAGGTGTTGGTGCAGCTGGTAATGGCGGCAATAACTACGTCGCCGTGGTGAAGTTTGAGCTTCATTTCTTCAATGTTGGCGGTCTCGTTTAAATCGCGCTCGCTGGCAGCGAGATAGTCGCGCATGGCATTGCCTAGATCGCTAACCGCGACTCGGTCTTGGGGGCGGCTGGGACCGGCTAGGCTGGGTACCACGCTCGTCAAGTCTAAGGTTACGCTGTGGCTGAATACTGGCTGGTCGCCGGGGTTTCGCCACAGACCTTGAGCTTTGCAATATTGCTCGGTCAGGGCAATGGTTTGCGACGGCCGACCGGTTAGTTTTAGGTAGGCGAGGGTGGCTTCGTCTACTGGGAAATAACCGCAGGTTGCGCCGTATTCCGGCGCCATATTGGCGATGGTGGCGCGGTCAGCCACACTGAGTTCGGCTAAGCCGTCGCCAAAAAATTCAACAAATTTACCGACCACGCCCTCGCGGCGCAGAATTTCTACTACGCTGAGCACTAAGTCGGTTGCGGTAACGCCCTCCAATAATTTGCCGCTCAGTTCAAAGCCAACAACGTCGGGCAGCATCATTGAATAGGGCTGACCTAACAATGCTGCTTCGGCCTCTATGCCGCCCACGCCCCAGCCGAGTACGCCCAAGCCATTTACCATCGGTGTGTGGCTGTCGGTGCCAAGCACGGTGTCGGGATAGGCCATCTTGCCGTCTTCGCTCACCCATACCACTTGGGCCAAATACTCTAAGTTAACCTGATGGCAAATACCGGTCCCCGGCGGTACCACGCTAAAATTGCGGAAGGCCGATTGGCCCCATTTTAAAAAGCGGTAGCGCTCTTCGTTGCGCTCCATCTCCTTTGCTACGTTTTCGCCAAAGGCTTGGGGGGACCCGTATTGATCCACGGTGACCGAGTGGTCAATAACAAGGTGTACTGGGATTTGCGGATTGATGGCCGATACATCGCCGCCGCGCTTGGCAACGGCATCGCGCATGGCGGCTAAATCGACAATCGCGGGTACTCCGGTGAAATCCTGCATCAATACTCGGGCGGGCGAAAAATTGAGATCTTGGCCGCCGCTGGCGTTGTCGAGCCAGCGTGAGAACGCAACGATAATGTCGGCGTTTACGGTTTTGCCGTCGAAATGGCGAAGTTGGTTTTCTAGTAAAATTTTGAGTGACTTAGGGAGTTGGGCCAAATTGTCATCGCCCAATTTTTGCAAATCGTAATATTGGTAGCTCTGCTCGCCGCAAATCAGCTCTGAGAGCAGGTGTTTTGTGGACTGCATGGTTGAACTCCTATGAGCGTAGTCGTGTGTGCATCGCTTACCCTAGCACAGACAGCTGAAAAAGCAGGTTTCTCCGCTGTGTAAAGCTGAATATTGATGGGTGGGTGTGGGCTTGTGGGCTTAAGTGTAGCGTTTAAAGTGCAGGATTTTTCTGGCATGCACGGCCAGCGGCCTACTGCTTATAGTGCCATTTTTCTAGTGAATTATTGTTCTTGCTGTGCTGTAATCGATATCGATCACGGGGTGTCGGCCCCGCTGTTGTCCGGCACCTCGCTACCCAATAAATATAAATTAAGGGGGCGCATTGAAAGTTACCAATATTCGCGACGCCGAGTATTTTCACAAGGTTGTCGATTGTCAGTATGCCTGCCCAGCTCACACGCCGGTGCCGGAATATATCCGTTTAATTGCCGCTCAGCGTTATACCGACGCCTACATGATTAACTGGGAATCCAATGTCTTTCCTGGGGTCTTGGGGCGCACCTGTGACCGGCCCTGCGAGCCAGCGTGTCGGCGGGGGAGAGTTGAGGATGAACCCGTTGCGATCTGTCGCCTGAAGCGAGTCGCTGCTGACAACAAGGGCGATATCAGCGCTCTGATGCCTATCATTCCCAAGAAAAAGAATGGTAAACGCATTGCCTTGATTGGCGCTGGGCCAGCCGCGCTGACGGTGGCCAGGGATCTTATGCCGCTGGGCTATAGTATTGATCTATACGACGATCAACGCGCTGGTGGCGGTTTTATGCGCAGTCAAATTCCTGCGTTTCGCCTGCCTGAAAATGTGCTCAATGAAGAAGTCGATCGCATTCTTGATATGGGGGTGCTCACCCACTTTAATCATTATGTCGACAGCCTAAAAGCGGTGCTCGATAAAGACTACGACGCGGTTTTTGTGGGCAGCGGTGCCCCTCGTGGCCGCGATCTTGATATTCCCGGCAGGCTAGAGGCCGCAGCCAATATCCATATTGGTATTGACTGGCTCTCCAGCGTTGCTTTTGAGCATATCGAGACTATTGGTAAGCGAGTAATTGTCTTGGGTGGTGGTAATACCGCCATGGATTGTTGCCGCACGGCTAGGCGTTTGGGCGGCGATGAAGTCAAGGTAGTGGTGCGTAGCCCTTTCGCTGAAATGAAAGCCTCACCCTGGGAAAAGGAAGATGCCCAGCACGAGGGTATTCCGATTTTAGACAACCATATGCCCAAAGAATTTGTATTGGGAGATGGGCGTCTTGTGGCCATGGCCTTTGATAAAGTCAAAGCCGTTTACGACGCAAAAGGCCGTCGCAGCTTGGTGCCTACCGGCGAAGACCCTGTTGTTATACCTTGCGACGATGTGCTGATTGCCATTGGCCAGGAGAACTCCTTCCCGTGGATTGAGCGTACCATTGATATTGAATTTGGCAAATGGGATATGCCGGTCGTTGATAAAGTGACTTTTCAGTCCAGTAACCCCAAGGTGTTTTTTGGTGGTGATGCCGCTTTTGGCCCGCAGAATGTCATTACCGCCGTGGCCCATGGCCACCAAGCGGCAATCTCGATAGATCTGTTTTGCCAAGGCGAATCGGTGACCAAGCGGCCACCGCCGGGCGTGACCCTCGTAAGTCAAAAAATGGGAATCCACGAGTGGAGTTACGACAGTGAAGTGGCTAGTGATGTGCGCTACCAGGTACCCCAGGCTGAGCTGAAAAAATCCCTCAATAATCGTAAGTTAGAAGTGGAATTAGGCTTTGACGCCGCAACGGCATTTCATGAGGCCCAACGCTGTCTGAATTGCGACGCACAAACCGTATTTAGCGAAAAGCTTTGTATTGAATGTGATGCCTGCGTCGATATTTGCCCCACCGACTGCCTCAGTATTGTGGTTAATGATGTGGACGAGGCGGAGCTGCGGCACAAGCTGAAAATGCCCGCTAAAAACACCGAGCAGGCTATTTATGTGTCGGAGGATTTAGCTACCGGCCGCGCCATGATTAAAGACGAGGATATGTGCCTGCACTGCGGTCTGTGTGCCGAGCGCTGCCCAACGGCCGCTTGGGATATGCAGAAATTCTACTACACGGTGAGCAAAGCAGGGCAGGGCGTTTGAGATGAAACGAATCGAAGCAGTTAACGACTTTGTTATTAAATTCGCCAATGTAAACGGTACCGGTTCGGCCAGTGCTAATAATATGTTTGCCAAGGCGGTATTCCGAATGGGCTTGCCGGTTAGCCCTAAGAATATCTTCCCGTCTAATATTCAGGGCCTGCCCACATGGTATGAAGTGCGGGTCAGTGAAAAGGGCTATCTCGGTCGCCGCGGTGGCGTCGATATGATGGTGGGTATGAACCCCCAGAGCATGGCCAAGGATATTCAGGAAATCGATAGCGGCGGCTATTTCTTTTATGACTCCAGTAAACCACTCGATTTGCGTATGATGCGCAGCGATGTCCACTTTATTGGTGTGCCCCTTAAGGACTTATGTCAGCGGGAGTTTAGCGATCCCCGCCAGCAGCAGCTGTTTCGCAATGTGATCTATGTTGGCGCTCTAGCCGCGCTGTTAGATATCGAGTTTGAAGTGCTCAGGGGCCTGGTGTCGGACCAATTTCGCGGCAAAGAAAAACTTATTACTCCCAATGTGCGCGCCTTGGAATTGGGGTATCACTACGCTAGCGAGCACTATGTATGCCCTTTGGGTATTCGCTTAGAGCGCCGTGATGCAGTTGGCGATCAAATCCTGATTGACGGTAATACTGCAGCTGGTCTCGGCGCTATTTATGGCGGTGCCACTGTCGCAGCGTGGTATCCGATTACGCCTTCAACCTCGGTTGTCGACGGTTTTGATAAATACTGTAAACGCCTGCGGATTGATCCCGGCAGTGGCAATAAAAATTACGCCATTGTGCAGGCCGAAGACGAGCTGGCGGCGATTGGCATGGTGATTGGGGCCAGTTGGAATGGCGCGCGGGCCTTTACCGCCACCAGCGGCCCCGGTATTTCCCTTATGAGTGAGTTTTTGGGTTTGGCCTATTTTGCTGAAATTCCAGCGGTGCTGATTGATGTGCAGCGTGCAGGGCCGTCAACGGGTATGCCAACCCGCACTCAGCAGTCTGATATTTTAGCCTGTGCGTATGCCTCTCACGGCGACACCAAGCATGTTTTGTTGTTTCCCTCCACGCCGCGCGAATGCTTTGAAATGACGGCCCAAGCCTTTGATCTTGCCGAGTCATTGCAAACCCCGGTGATTATGCTCACGGATTTAGATTTAGGCATGAACGACACGATGTCGCCGCCACTGGTGTGGGACGACACGCGGGAATACCAGCGCGGCAAGGTATTTAATGAAGAGCAGTTAGAGGCAATGAGCGAGCGCTTTGGTCGATATCTGGATATTGATGACGACGGAATTCCCTACCGCACTTATCCAGGTACCCACCCCAGCAAAGGCGCTTTTTTTACGCGGGGAACCTCGCGGGATGAATACGCGGTATACACCGAAGACGGCGATGCCTACGAGAAAAATATGCAGCGCCTTCTCAAAAAATGGGACACCGCAAAACAGCGGGTGCCCGCACCCGAGCTGATTAAAGCGGGCAAGGGCAGCAAAATTGGCGTGATTCATTTCGGCACCAGCCGCTGCGCCACCCTTGAAGCAATCGATAGCCTACAAGCTGAAGGCGTCGCAATAGACACTTTGCGCCTGCGGGGCTTTCCGTTTAATAAAACCGTGGATGCCTTTATCGAAGAACACGAAACCGTGTTTTTGGTAGAGCAAAACCGCGACGCACAAATGCGGACCTTGCTGGTGAATGAGTGTCTGATTTCACCGCGGCAATTAATTCCAATTTTAAATTACAACGGCACCCCGATAACGGCAAAGTATATTCGTGAAGAAATACTGCAGGTTGTGCGCGGCGACAATGTGCGCCCGTTGCGTAAACAACGCTCAGTGAAGGAGTCTGTGTAATGAGCTATATTCGTCCGGTCTTTCGTCACCCAGATTTGCCTCGCAATGCCTTGGGCTTTACCCGCAAAGATTACGAAGGGGCTATCTCAACGCTTTGCGCCGGTTGCGGTCACGACTCGATAAGCGCCGCCATTGTGCAAGCCTGCTTTGAGTTGGCGCTACCGCCGCACAAAGTAGCCAAGCTGTCGGGTATTGGTTGTTCGTCAAAAACCCCGACGTATTTTTTAGGGAATTCCCACGGTTTTAATTCGGTCCACGGCCGTATGCCTTCGGTGGCAACCGGCGCTAATTTGGCTAACCGTGAGTTAATCTATATTGGTGTGTCCGGCGATGGTGACACCGCATCTATTGGCATGGGTCAGTTTACCCACGTTGTCCGTCGCAATTTAAATATGATGTACGTGGTCGAAAACAATGGCTGCTACGGGCTGACCAAGGGCCAAGACTCTGCCACCGCAGACATTGGTTCGGCCAGTAAAAAAGGTGAACCCAACCACTTTGAGCCTATTGACTTGGCTAGCGTGGCACTGCAATTAGGGGCAACCTTTGTTGCGCGCAGTTTCTCGGGAGACCGTGCGCAATTGGTGCCGCTGATTAAAGCGGCAATTAGTCACCGCGGCTTTGCCTTTATCGACGTGATCTCGCCCTGTGTTACCTTTAATAACAACCCAAAATCCACCAAGGGTTATGAACATGTGCGCGAGCATTTAGCAGCAACGGGCACCGTGGATTTTGTGCCCTTTAAAGAAGAAATTTCGACTGAGTATGAACAGGGCGAGTCTAAGGAAGTTGCCTTGCACGACGGCTCAGTGGTGCATTTGCACAAAGCTGATCCTGAACTTGATATCACCAGTCGCCGCTCGGCGCTGCGCTTGATTAAAGACTACAAAGCCAAAGACCAAATTCTTACCGGCTTGCTGTATATGGATGAAAATTCTCAAGACTTGCATGAAATTCTCGGTACTAGCAAGGCTCCCTTGCGGGATCTGGCGGCGGCAGAACTCTGTCCTGGTCAGAAGGTTTTGGATAAATTGAATGAGAGTTGGCGCTAGGAGAGGGCTAACTTAATTCGCGCCCGTCGCCAGTCTCGCTGGCGACGTAAAACGCGAGGGCGGCCGTGGTGTTAGCGATACTAGCGGCTAGTCGCAGCTTATATTTGCCTGCTTAATTGCTATCTTGTTAGTAAACGCCGTATCCGTCCCATCGTCAGGGCATCCTCGTCACGTCTTTCTAGCAGCGGCGGTACCATCTCGTTAATCGCATCAGCCACATGCTGACGCAGGTTCACCATGGTCTTTTGCGCGAGTCGCTTGCCCTTGTATCTGCTTAGATCGAGGGGCGGTGCGAATTGGATATAACATTTCTGGGGTTTGGGGATTAAAGTACCAAATATCCCGACAGGCACCGGCCCGAATAAATCGCTGCGGGTATTTTCATTGATAATACCTAGGCGTTTTAAACCGCGTCCTAAAATGGTGTTGGGCAGGTCTTCACCCTCTATCAGGTGCCCGTAGAATTCCTCTGGACCAACAATGGCGGTGGGTACAATGGTATAGCCATGTTTGGCGGCGAGCTTGATAAAACCGTAGCGCTCTTTCCAGAGGAGTTTGTATTTATCTTCAGCTGACTTGGTCGCTTCGTGGGCACCGCCGGGAAAGACCAGTAAATCACTGCCGTTTTTCATTAGCGCCGTACATACATCTGGGTGGCCAATAACAATACCGTTATTCAGTAGCAGGTTCTCATTGAATGAGTTCCACAGAAATTTGTCGCTGAGCGGTCGTAAAAAGCGCTGTTGTTCGGTGAGCATTGGCAGGCCAATAATTGGGCCGTCTACAGCGTACATAGCGTGATTGGCAATAAATAAACATGGCTGCTTAGGGATGTTGTGGGTGTCGATAAGCTTGGGGTCGAACATCCGCGTAATAAGCTTGTCCGCCAACTTAACGAATTTTGAACTTGGTGGCTTAACTTGAATGGCCTTATCTATATAGCGTACAAGATCGTCGCCGCTATAGGGCACGGCGGTTTTATCGGTAAAAGCCATGAAATGATCCTGCTGCATAAATGAACCCGGGCGGCCATATTATCAGAGCAGGGAATTGAATAGAAATTTAGGTGCGGGCTAGCTTGGCCGGCTGTTTGTCGAATGGCTGGGAGTTACTCCGAGTATTTAAGCGCCAACATTTTTTACCAATACATATTCGCAGTAGCGTTTTAGCGAGGCCAGTGACTTTTTGATATCAACAACGTCGGGGGTGACCAACCACTGGTAGATTAGGCCGTAAATGCGGCTATAGTAATCAATCACAAATTGCGGGATATCAATATCGGCAGGGAAATCGCCACTCCTTACACCATCGGCCACAATTTTAGTCAGGCCTTTTTGGGACTCGGTGTTGTAGCGAACCAGTTCTTCGCTTAGTACGGAAGGGTGGCCCAGCGAGTCAAACCAGAGGGTATACATCACTTTAATGTTATCTGGTTCGTTGCTAATAATATGTTCAACAGCGTCAACTCGCGCGCGTATAGCGTCAATACCGGACGTGCCCTCTGTTTCTTGCAGGTAGCCAAACCATAGCTTTCTGTGTTCTATCAGTATCCGTTTGAATAATTCTTCTTTTGAGCCAAAGCGCGCACTGGCCAAGCCGCGGCTGTAGCCTGCGCGCTCGCCAACTTCTTTGAGTGTGGTCTTTTCTGTTCCTATAGACAGAATAAGCTCATTCGCTACTTGCAGCATATTTTCGTCTGACTTGGCGACACGCTCAGCTTGGGTGAGCTTTGGTTGGTTTTCGGGGTTTTTCATATACGTGGCTTATCAAATGTGCAGTAGGTGAAATTGTATGCTGATTTATAGCCCGTCACAAGATATTTGTTTGTTTGAAACAAGTATCTTGTGACGGGCTTTGATTTTAATAAGGTGCTATTGGATTGAGGGGTTGCTGCCGTATTGATTAGGCTTCATAAGTAATTGAAAAAACAGTAGTTATGTTATAGCTCGGCGTGCTTGTGGCTGAGGCTGGCCTAGGGGCTTTACAAAGCCTGCAGGTTTTATATAACAAAAAAACTTGGTTAATGAGTTTTTATATAACAAATTAAACTTGTTTGCTTCAAACAAGTAAGTTTACAAAGCTGCATGTAGATAGTTAGTATGCGTAACAAGAGTGAGGGGCGGCGAAGGTGGCTCGACAGCACAATCATTTTTTAAACCTGGATTCGCTCTGGCTTCGAGTGTGAAAAATAAAATCATAAAGGGTTATTGGTATGAAAAAAGCATTAACGAAACTGGGAATTATCTGTTTAACAATTCCGGCAGCAGCGCAGGTTTTTGGCGCTCCGCGAGAAAGCACCATGCTCGAGGAAGTCTTAGTTACTGCCGAAAAGCGAAGCCAAAGTATTCAAGACATTCCGGCGAGTATCTCGGCATTTGATGAGCGAGCAGTGCGCGATGCGGGCATTGTTGATGTGTCTTTAGTTGCCCCGCGTGTTCCAGGCTTTTACGCGGGTGGTTTTGGCACTAGTCGGCCGCAGCTTTATATTCGCGGTATTGGTACACGTCAATTTGATCCAGGTTCAGAGTCGTCGGTTGGGGTATTTGTTGACGAAGCTTATCTCGGCCGCACCGGCGGGGTTTTGGGTACCCTGAAAGATGTTCAGCGTATTGAAGTACTTAAAGGCCCGCAGGGCACATTGTACGGCCGCAATGTGATTGGTGGTGTCGTCAATGTAGTAACAAAAGGGCCCAGCGACGAGTTTGAGGCAGAGGCTGAAATTGGTGCTGGCAATTACAACAGCAAAAATCTATTTGGCGCGGTGTCTGGGCCGTTAATAGAAGGTAAATTGTCTGGTCGCGCGGCCTTGTGGCATAGCTATCGCGAAGGCTATATGACGAATTTAACGACTGGCGAACATCCCCAAGGTTTAGATAATAGTGGCGGTCGTTTCCGCTTATTGTTTACCCCTATCGATAATTTGCGCATGGATTTAATTGCAGATTTTGCACGGGACACCGGGGACTCATTTCAGGGTGAAAGCATTGGTTCTACTGCCAATCCAGACGGAATTCTGTTAGGTGGTGGGGGTACGCCGAAAAAGTCGGGCAATAAATTCAAACAGTTCTATACAACAGACACAGATTACAGCCGTGATGTTGATGCTTTAAACGCAAAAATTGAATACGATCTTGAATCCGGCACCTTAATTTCTGTGTCGACCTATCGCGAAATGTCGTATTCAGATGATCGTGATTTTGATAACACCAGTTTAGATGTAATGCGTCAAATCTCGGTAGAGGACTCGGAGCAAATTACACAAGAAGTTCGCTTTGTATCAACGCCCGATGGCTCCTTATCGTTTAACGGTAAGGTAGATTGGATAGCGGGTATTTATTACTTTAGTGATGAGAGCACCCACTTTGATACGTTTAAATACGGTCCAGACTCAGCAGTTTACGCACCAACGGCGGACGGTAGTTATCCCACCGACGTCACCGGAGGTAGTTTCGATACCACCAGTAATGCTTACTTTGGTCAGGCAACAATTCTTCTAACAGATCAGTTAGATTTGACTTTGGGTTTGCGCTATACAAAAGATACTAAGTCAGCAATATTGTCTGGTACCACAACAGATGCCAGACCATTGGTGAGCGCAGATTTTGTGGTTGTTAATCCAGAGCAGGAGTTTACTTCAACTGACCCTAAAGCTGTTCTTAATTACCGCGTAAATGACGAACTGAGTTTTTACACCAGCTACAGTCAGGGTTTTAAATCGGGTGGCTATCAGTACACATCACTAACCGCATCACAGGCTGGCATTGTATTTGAGCCTGAGCAGCTCGTTGCCTATGAAATTGGCTTTAAATCACAGTGGCTAGATAATTCGCTGACTTTTAATGGCGCAGTATATCAGTTTGATTACACCGATATTCAAGTATCACGCGTGGTTCAACTTAGCGACGGCAGCACGCCATCGCTAATTGATAACGCGGGTGAAAGTGAAATTCGCGGCTTGGAAATGGACTTGTTGTACCGGCCTACCGTGGCACTAACCTTGAACTTTGCCTATGCCTACACCGATGCCAAGTATCTTGATTATGTGGCAAGTAATGCCGTCGATTATTCAGATACTCGTATGGTTAGGGCGCCAGAGAACTCCTTCAACATTGGTGCGGAATACATTATTCCCCTCAAAGACGAAATGGAGCTGATTCTGCGTGGCGACTACTCTTATAACAGCGAATTCTTCCACGAGCCAGGTGAAGCTGATGCTAAATACGGCACCACGGCGCCTTATACCAAAGAAGATGCTTACGGCTTAGCCAATGTGAGAGCAACGGTCAACATTGACAGTAACTGGCGTGCCAGCGTGTGGGCTAACAATGTGCTCGACGAAGAGTATCGCAGCACGATACTCGCCTTGCCTGGTCAGGTTATCAACATTTACGGTTTGCCAAGAACCTTTGGTGCCACCGTGGCGTGGACTTACTAAGTCCTGTCGGACCCATATAAGTCTTAATGTTGCTAAGCAGGGTGCGTCGTTCTTTAACGCACCCTGCTTTAAAACCGCTGTCTTTTTGGAATATTCAATAATGAAAGATAATTACCAATTTCTAAGCATTGAGCGCCGTGGGGATATCGATATTGTTAGCCTCAATCGCCCTGAGGCGCTTAATTCGCTAAATAAGCAATTGTTCAGCGATTTATACAATTACTTTCTCGGTTTGCAAAGCAATTACCATACTCGAATTGTGCTGCTCCGCGGCGAAGGTCGCGCGTTTTGCGCCGGTGCCGATTTAGATTCCAGTGCATTTGCCTCAGGTGAGGGCCGTGAATCTCAGCAGTACGAAGTGCAGCGCCAAGCATCGGCATTAATTAAATTAATGCGCAGCTGCTCGCAACCGATTATTGCCTTATGTCACGGCCCAATTTGCGGCGGTGGCTTTTCATTGGTGTTAGCGGCAGATGTTCGCTTAGCCGCACCCTGTACCAAGATGAACGCCGCGTATATCAAAGTAGGTTTAACCGGTACCGATATGGGCTCGGGTTATTTTTTACCAAGAATTATCGGCTTTTCCAACGCCGCCATGTATTTGTACACCGGACGCTTCATTACTGCTGAACGTGCGCTGGCCATGGGCTTGGTGTCGGAGTTGGTCGAAAAAGACCAGTTGCTCGAGCAGGGCTTATTACTGGCCGACGACATGTTACAAGCATCACCCCTTGGCCTGCGCTTAACCAAAGAAGCGCTCACAGCAACAGTCGATTCACCAAGTTTAGACGCGGCGGTCGCCATAGAAGATCGTCAGCAAAACCTGCTGATGGGCACGGCAGATCATCAAGAGGCAGTAACAGCCTTTAAAGAAAAGCGTCGCCCAAACTATAAAAACACCTGATTTAAAGAGTAGAACCCTATGCAAGGATTAATGATGGACGTGCCGATGCTATTGTCTCGGCTCATCGACTACGCCGCAGACCACCACGGTGAGACTGAAGTGATATCGCGTCAAATCAATGGCCGTGTTGAACGCAGTAATTGGCGGGCCCTGCGCTCGCGCAGCAAGCAACTCGCCAAATCCTTGCTGGCCGCTGGCTTTAATAGCGACACCCATTTCTCGTCCCTAACGTGGAATACCATTAATCACCTTGAAGTATTTTACGGGGTGTTGGGCATCGGCTCGCCGCTGCATACGCTGAATCCACGGCTAACCGTGAATGATCTGTGTTACATGATCGAACTGATGGCAGATACGGTCTGCTTTTACGACGCAGATACCCAAGCACTGGCAGAAGAGATAGATCGCAATACCGATTCTATCAGGCAGTGGATTTACCTCGACGAAGGCGAAGCGCTGCCCGCAACTAGCCTCAGAAAATACTGTTCTTTAAGTGCATTGAAAGACGGTGTGGATGATCAATTTGAATGGCCGGTATTTGACGAGCGCGATGCCGCGACGGTGTGTTTTACCTCGGGCACCACGGGGCGGCCCAAAGGCGTGGCCTACAGCCACCGCAGCTTAACGCTTTGCGCCATGAATATGACCATGGTGGATATGTACGGCAGCGCCCGTAATGGTGAATTGGTGTGTGCTATGCCCATTGCTCCCATCTTTCACGCTAACGGTTGGATGATGCCGTTCTCTGCACCCATGAATGGCCATAAGCTGGTATTGCCGGGCCGGGATTTCTCGTCCGCTGGCGTCGTTGAATTAATGGCCCAAGAAGGCGTAACCATTGCCGGTGCAGTACCTACCGTGTGGAGCGATATTATGGCCAAGGCGGACAGCAGTGAAACAAGCCTGCCATCGCTAAGTACCGCCTTGGTTGCGGGCACGGCCATACCCGAAAAGCTTTTTGATTTATTAGAGGGTCGCGGTATTGGTGTGCGCACCACATGGGGGATGACCGAAGTTCCCGGCGCGACCCGCGCGAGCTTGCCACCAACAGCCGGTGAAACGAATAAGGCCGACATCCGCAAAATCGCGCTCAGTCGCCAGGGCCGTGTTGGCTTTCAAGCCGATTTACGCATTGTGGATGAGGAGGGTAATTGCCTTACTCACGACGGTATCGCCTCGGGTATTTTACAAGTGCGCGGCCCAATCGTTGCCGCCCGCTATGTTGGCGAGAGCGAAGATCAAGCCGTCCAGTGGCTAGACACCGGCGATATCGCCACAATCTACCCAGACAGCACAATTCAAATCGTTGATCGGGCTAAGGATGTTATCAAGTCCGGCGGTGAATGGATAAGTTCACCACAGTTAGAGGCCGCTGCTGCGAGCCACCCTGCAGTCAATTTGGCTGCAGCGGTGGCGGCGCCCCACCCACGCTGGCAGGAGCGGCCCTTTTTATTATGTACCCTAAATGCGAACCAAGAAGTCTCGGCAGACGCGCTGCGTCAACACATGGCCCAGACCCTCGCAAAATGGTGGTTGCCCGAAGACATTAAATTCATTGAGGAAATGCCGTTAACCGCAACGGGTAAAATTAATAAAATGCGTTTGCGCCAGCTGTATGTGCAAGCAAGCATCCTTGAAGAAAAGGGCTAAGTGCGATGCTATTAACCGAGCTTCAACAGCAAATAGCCGACGCGGCAAAGGCTTTTTCATTAAAAACGCTACTGCCAGAATACCAAGCGCGGGAGCGCCACGGCGTGCTAGATCGCAATCTTGTGAAACAACTTGGCGACTTAGGTTTTCTTGGTGTTGATTTGCCAGAGGCAGTTGGCGGCATGGGCTTAGATGCTTTATCGGCCGGTGTGCTTGCCGAGCAGATGGCCTACGGCGACTTTAATATCAGCGCCTTGCCCGTGAATGTGTCTTTGGTAGGCTCAATTCTAATGCGTTATGCCCATCCCGATGTTGCTGGGCAGTGGCTGCCGAAAACGGTAGCTGGCGAGTCGATTGTCGCTATTTGCCTAACCGAACCCAGTGGCGGCTCCGACGCCGCCGCCTTAAAAATGCGGGCTAGGCGCGATGGCGACGACTATGTGCTGAGTGGTGAAAAAGCGTCTATTACCTTTGCCGATTGCGCCGATGCCTCCTTGGTATTTGCCCGCACAGGTGAGGGCGACAAGGCCGCTGGCGTAACGGCATTTTTTGTTCCCCACCATTTCAAGGGCGTTAGCCAAACCCGCTATGACGATTTGGGCAGCGCCATTATTGGTCGCGGTTCGATCTTTTACGACGAGGTGCGCATACCCGCTAGCCACCGTGTTGGCGAAGCGGGTAAGGGTTTTAGCCAAGTTATGCAGGGTTTTGATTACAGCCGCGCCCTTATTGGTTTGCAATGCTGCGGCGCGGCCCAAGCCTCTTTAGACGAAGCATGGGCCTATAGCGCAGACCGTGAAGCTTTTGGGCGTCCCATCGCCCAGTTTCAAGGGGTCACTTTTCCCTTGGCAGAAGGCGAATCCCAAATCGCCGCCATTCGCCAATTGTGTATGCACACCTTAAGCCTGCGCGATGCCAATTTGCCCCACACCTCAGAAGCCGCAATGTGTAAATGGATGGGGCCGCGCTACGCCCGCGATGTTATCCATCAATGCCTGCTGACCTTTGGTCACTATGGTTGGAGCAAGGATTTTCCCCACCAGCAGCGCCTGCGCGATGTGATGGGCCTAGAAATTGGTGATGGTACCGCCGGCATTATGAAATTGATCATCGCCCGAGAGCGCGTGGGTCGTCATGCCGTGCAGTACGCATCTTCGTAAATACCATAAACCGAATTGAGTGAAAACTTATGACCTCATTAGCTAATTTGTATATTCCAACCGCCGCCGAGGCGCCAAGCCCTGAGTATCAAGATCAGGATGATTTACGTCATCGGCCACTGCCTGGCGGAAAAATGCGCGACTCCCTGTTCTGGGAAATGATCATGCCCGACGAGAAGCTCGGCTTTCAGGCCTATCTCTATTTGGCGGGCACCGGACAAGCGGGCTTTAATTTTGTGGTGTGGGGTGAAGATCAAGAGCCTTATGTGCTGGACCTTGGTCATGGCGAAGTTGCCGACAGCATGGACTTTGATAACTTCTCCTTGTCGGGTTTGAGCCTGACCCAGCCAGACTTGCGCAAGACGGCGGTGCTCAAGTACGAGAGTGACAATCTTAAATTGGAATACAATTTTACCGCTATTCACGATGCCTTTAGCTATCGGCAAAACCCCACCGGTTTACCCGAATGGTTTGCGCTAAATCGTTTTGAGCAAACCGGCCGCGTTACCGGATTTTTAGAGTTTGGCGACCGCCGCATTGAGTGGGACCGCATAGGTCATCGCGATCATTCCTGGGGTACGCGCAAATGGGGTGTGCCTCATCATTGGAAATGGCTTATTGCCTACACCCCAGATGGCCGCCATATCGTCAATGCCTGGATCTATATCGCCAAGGGCGAAATGGGCGTTGCTGGCTATGTGGTTAAAGACGGCGAAGTGCTGCCGATCGACACCATTAAACATCACGCCAGCTACGACGATGATATGGGCCAGCGCCAAGTAGAAGCGGCGATCACCGATACCCGTGGTGGTGTTACCCATCTGCAAATGGAGCGCTTTGGCTTAGTGCGTCTGCCGACCAATGACAAAATGGATACCATGATTATGGAAGCCGCCTGCACTGCGACCATTGACGGTCATGCAGCGGCGGGGCAGTTTGAAACCCACTGGCCCAAATCCTATGTAAATTACCTTGCTTCGCTGAATAAAAAATCATGAGCTGGGAATGGTGTGAAGGGAGTTTGGAGCGGCTGCAGAATTTCCTTGCCGAGCAAGGCTTAACTGATGGCCCACTCACGACGACGCGTATTGGCGATGGTCACTCCAATCTGACGTATTTGGTCAGCGACGGCAAGCATGAGATGGTTTTGCGTCGGCCGCCGCCGCCACCTTTACCGGTGGGTGCTCATGACGTTCTGCGTGAGGCGCGCTTGATTAAAGCGCTGGAAGACAGTGGCGTGCCTGTCGCCAAAGTACTGGCTGTGGAAGATGCTTTACAGGTCTTAGATGTGCCGTTTTATATTATGGAATACCTCGCTGGTGAAGTCATAACTGATGTCACACCTGCTAGCTTAGCGATTCCTGCTCAACGTCAATTCATGGCGGAAACCTTGGTCGATACGCTTGTTGCCCTGCACAAAGTAGATTGGCGCGCCCGAGGTTTAGAGGGGTTTGGTAAACCAGACGGCTTTAATGCTCGGCATTTTAAACGTATTAAGTCGTTGATCCCCGATGATGTAAATTTGTCTCCCGCATTCGCGGAGTTGTCCCACTGGCTTGCTGCGAACATTCCAATGGAGTCCGATGCCTGCATTGTGCACAACGATTTCCGTATTGGTAATGTCATGTGGAAAGCGACGGCGCCGACTCAGCTCCTCGCTGTTTTAGACTGGGAGTTGGCAACCCTTGGCGATCCGCTATTCGACCTTGCCTATTTTATTAACTGCTATCCCCGCCATGACGTAGCCCGCACCCCAACCCAAGATTTGGCCGCCGCGGTTTTGGAAGACGGTTACTTAGAACCCGCTGATTTAATCGCACGCTACGTGGCGGGCAGTGGCCGTGATGTATCGAATTTAAAATGGTATCAAGTATTCGTCGATTGGAAACTGGCAATATTGTACGAATACTCTCGGCGTCGCGGTGGTGATGATTATTATCAGCAAATCGGATTAGTGGATAGATTTTTGAATGCGGCACTTAGTAGCGTTGCCACCTGAGTACTGTGCTAGGAATTGTACTGGAAAATAGATGATAGTGTCGTTTTTATAAATCGTTTAAGGAGGTATTGTGTCCATACCAAATTATGTAAACGCAAACGATGCTTGAAAATGAAGGGATGTAGAAATGACAAAAAATGACATGATTCCAGATGGTTTTCACTTAGTTGACGCAGCCCCAGGCTTTGATGTGCACATGGGGAATATTTATATAAAGCAATTAGGTGAAAAAAAGGTACTCGGGTTTCGGGTACACGATTGCCATCTCAATAAGGCCGGCACTTGCCACGGGGGCGTACTGACCTATCTTGCTGATATGCAGCTCGTCGCGGTGGAAAATCAAATAAGCAGCAAAAACTTCCATTTTCCGACCAAGAATTTGGATATTGATTTTATTGCGCCGGTGCCCCGAGACGCATGGATAGAAATTGAGGCAGATTTAGTCAGGGAAACCAAGGGTACTTTGTATTCACATGCCGTAATGAAAGTGGATGGTCGTATTGTGGTTCGCAGCACGGCCTGCTATCACATTGCGAAATAATTAAAGCAAAAAATAAAGATAATTTGTGGAGTTGTGATGAGTCTTGAAAGCGCTAATGTAAGATCTGATGGCTATAGTAATAGTCGCTACCGCTATTACGCCTTAGCGCTGCTAACAACTTCCTATATGTTTAATTTCGTAGATCGGCAAATACTGTCGATCTTGCAAGAACCGATCAAGGCCGATTTGGGCTTGTCAGATACCCAGCTCGGCTTATTGACGGGCTTTGCCTTTGCGGTTTTTTATATTGTGATGGGCCTGCCTATTGCGCGCTGGGCAGATAGAGGAAATCGCAGAAACATCGTCGCTTATTCTGTTGGGCTGTGGAGCATGATGACCGCCGCTTGCGGCTTGGCGCAAAATTATTGGCAATTGCTGCTGGCGAGAATTGGGGTAGGTGTGGGCGAGGCAGGTTGCAGTCCGCCAAGTCACTCAATGATCTCAGATATCTTCCCCATGAAAGAGCGGGCAACCGCCATTGCTACCTACAATAGTGGCGTCAATATCGGCATGCTAGTCGGCTTTTTAATGGGCGGCTGGATTCAGGAATATTTCGGCTGGCGCATAGCCTTAATGGCGGTGGGCATTCCCGGTATTTTATTGGCCTTGGTTATTAAGTTTACGGTTAAAGAACCCCAGCGGCAGGTGGCGAAAGCACTGGAAAATCAGGCTGCAGAAGCCCACCCGACACTGCTGGAAACCATCACACTATTGTGGTCAAAGAAGACCTTTCGCTATATGGTCTTTGCTGGCGCACTCGCTTCATTTAGCGCTTACAGCTTGTATAGCTGGACGCCGTCTTTTCTGATTCGCAGCTTTGGTATGAGCACCGGCACCGTCGGTAATTGGCTGGCCCTAACCATTGGCGTGGGCGGCGCACTTGGCACTTTTTCGATGGGCTATGTGGCAGACCGCTTGGGCTTAAAAGACCGCCGCTGGTATCCTGGCACCATTGCACTGGCCTACGGTTTACCGCTGCCGCTAGTGGCGGCAATGCTACTGAGTAGCGACGGCACCACCGCGCTGCTGTTCTTTATCATTCCCGCAGCCATACAAGCGACTTACCTTGCGCCGCTGATTACCGTCACCCACAGTTTAGTAAAACCGAGTATGCGCGCGGTGTCCTCGGCGGTGGTGTTATTAATGGTCAACTTAATTGGCTTGGGTTTTGGGCCGGTGTTGGTCGGTGGCCTAAGCGACTATTTAGAGCCGACTTACGGCAATGAAAGTCTACGCTATTCACTGCTGTTTTGGGTAAGCGCCGCGACCTTGGCGTGTTTGGTATTGTGCGCATTAACGGCTAAACATATTCGCAGGGATATGCCCGAGCAAGCTGATTAAGTCTACTGATCTTGCTAATACCGTAAATTACCTTGGCGTGGCTTGTGTATCAGTGCCGCGCCAAGTTTCTATCTCGCTTTATTCTGATCGTTATAGCAATGACTTTAGTAATGGCTTTTTTATAGGCAGAAACTCGTTTAATTCGTCCTGCCATTTTTTAGCGACCTTCAATTTTATATCTTTTGCTGTAATCGCTTCTCCGCATTCGGAGCAGTGAGTGATGGGGTGCATTGGCTGACCACAGGATTTGTGGATGTGGACAATAGGCGCGCCGCGCTCGTCGCTCATGTGTTTGTCGCCCCAGCTAACTAAGCCAAGGATCACGGGGTGCAATTCCAGCCCTATTTCACTTAATCGGTATTCTTCTCGCCGTGGGCGTTCTTGGTAGGGCGATTTATAAAGCACGCCATAGCTAACCAGTTTTTTGAGCCTATCCGTGAGCACATGACGAGTAATCCCAAGGCGTTGTTCAAAGGCATCGAACCGTCTTACTCCCAGAAAGCAGTCGCGGAGTATAAGCAAGGTCCAGCGATCACCTACCACGGCCAATGTGCGGGCGAGTGAGCAGGGTTGTTGGTCTAGATCTTCCCAGCGCATAAAAAAATCCTAAAAATCGAGTGTGTAGAATAAATTGACAAGTTCTAAAAAGGAACCTATATTTTATTAGTTCCAAAAAAGAACTTAATGGTGGATATTCTATGGCTCAACTAGATAAGCAATCCGTCGCGGTGGTTATAGGGGCTGGGGATGCTACGGGCAGCGCGATCGCTAAACGTTTTGCTCGCGGTGGCTACGCAATTGTGGCAACACGGCGAAATGTCGATGCCCTGCAGCCCCTGCGTGACGAAATCGAGGCCGAGGGCGGTGTTGTACATACCCTAGGCTGCGACGCACGCAAGGAAGACGCCATGGTCGGGCTGTTTGAACTCATTGAGCGGGATATTGGCCCTATTGAGGTCGTTATTTTCAATATTGGCGCAAATGTGATGTTTTCGATAACTGACACTAGCGCGCGTGTTTACCAAAAGGTCTGGGAAATGGCGGCGTTTGCCGGTTTTCTCGCTGGCCGCGAGGCGGCAAAAGTAATGCTGCCGCGCAATAAGGGCACGATTATTTTTACTGGTGCCACTGCGTCATTACGCGGAGGGAGTGGCTTTAGTGCCTTTGCCAGTGCCAAGTTTGCCCTGCGCGCACTCGCGCAAAGTATGGCTAGGGAACTGGGGCCACAGGGTATTCACGTAGCGCACTCGATTATTGATGGCGCGATTGATACGGCCTTTATCAAAGACAATTTCCCCGATAAATACGCAACTAAAGCACAGGCAGGAATTCTTGATCCCGAACACATCGCTGAGCAGTACTGGCAAATTCATCGCCAGCCGAGGGATTGCTGGACCCATGAGTTTGACCTTCGCCCTTGGCAAGAAACCTTCTAGGCAGGAATGAAATAATGAGTAAGTCTCTCGAATTCTTTTTTGATGTGGGCAGTCCGGCAACGTATGTGGCATGGACGCAATTGGCGGCATTAGCTGAGCGCACTGGCGCTGAGATCATTTATAAGCCGATGTTATTGGGCGGTGTATTTAAGGCAACGGGTAATCAGTCGCCAGCGATGATTCCGAGCAAAGCGCGCTATATGCTGGTCGATTTACAGCGCGCGGCAGACTATTACCAAATCCCATTCAACTTTAATCCGTACTTTCCGGTGAACACCTTAATGTTGATGCGCGGCGCTGCAGCGCATTTGGACACGCCGAGGTTTCACGACTATATCAGCGCTGTTTTTACCGCGCTGTGGGTTAATGGCAAAGACATGACGACGCCGGAGGGGGTGAGTGCGGTTTTGCTCGCTGCGGGTTTTGATCCGGCGGAGGTGTTTGGCTTGTGCGAACAAGATGCGGTTAAAGATCGTTTAAAAGCAATTACCAATGAGGCGATTGAACGCCATGTGTTTGGTGCGCCGACATTCTTTGTGGGTGATGAGATGTTTTTTGGCCAAGATCGTTTGGATTATGTTGAACGTGCTTTGAGATAAATTACGCTGAATTTACGATTACAAAAACAAGCGTCCGATCAACGTGGATACCGCGGTCTCTGTTTTCAAAATACGCGGGCCAAGGCTAAAGCTCTGCATACCGGCCGCGATAAGTTTTTCACACTCGTAGGGAATAAAGCCGCCTTCGGGGCCAATGGCGAGTAGGCAGTTTTGTTGCACGGACTGCGGCGGGCCTTGCTCCGCATAGGGGTGGGCGAGTAGGCCTAATTTATCACTAAGCAGGCTCGGCAGTTCGTCTTCGACAAAGGGCTTGAAGCGGGTTGCTCGGCGCAAACTTGGCAACACCGTATCACCCGCCTGTTCTAAACCTTCCAGCATCGCACTGTGCAGAGTTTCGTCGCTAACGAGGGGGCTCTGCCAATAGCTTTTTTCCACGCGATAGCTGTTTAACAGAATGATTTCGGCTACGCCTAATTCGGTGGCAGCGCGAATAATTCGTCTTGCCATTTTGGGTCGAGGTAAAGCGAGAAGCAGTGTTAGCGGCAGTTTTGCCGGTGGCGGGGTGTGGAGTTCAAATTCTAGGCTAACTGCAGTGTCACTCATCGCGGTGATGGTAGCGTTGCCTGTTAAGCCGTTTAATAAACCAATCTTGAGGGTGTCGCCAATTGAGGCGCGCAACACAGAGCGAATATGTGCTGCGCGGGCATCGTTTAGCGTTATGTGATTGGAATCGGCGCCTAAGTCCTCAGGCTGCAGTAGCAGCAGATTCATTAGGCGGGTTCAGCCCACAGATCGTAGTCGTCGGAGTCGATGATATTGACCACTAAGGCATCGCCGGGTTTGACGTCGGTAAAGCCGTCTAGGTAAACCTTGCCGTCGATCTCTGGGGCATCGGCCACGCTGCGGCCAATGGCGCCTTCTTCATCGACGGTGTCGATGAGAATTTCCTGCTGAGTGCCGATCTTGGCGCGCAGGCGCTCGGCGGAAATCTCTTGGGCGACCACCATAAAACGCTGCCAGCGGTCTTTTTTAACATCGTCGGGAACGTGGTCTTCCAAGTCGTTCGCAGTGGCGCCTTCAACTGGCGAGTACTCAAAGCAGCCCACGCGGTCGAGTTGGGCTTCTTTTAACCAATCCAGCAGAATTTGGAAGTCTTCCTCGGTCTCGCCGGGGAAACCAACGATAAAGGTTGAGCGAATTACTAGATCGGGACAGATTTCACGCCATTTTTTAATGCGATCAAGGGTCTTTTCCTGATGCGCGGGGCGTTTCATCGCTTTTAGCACTTTGGGGCTGGCGTGCTGAAAGGGAATGTCCAGATAGGGCAGAATTTTGCCCTCGGCCATGAGCGGAATGACATTATCGACATGGGGGTAGGGGTAAACATAGTGCAAGCGTACCCACACGCCCATTTCGCCCAGTGCCTCGCACAGCTCTAGCATGCGGGTTTTAATCGGCTGACCATTCCAGAAATCGAGTTTGTACTTGGTGTCTAGGCCGTAAGCGCTGGTGTCTTGGGAAACCACCAGAATCTCGCGCACCCCAGCGTCGACCAGGCGCTTTGCTTCTTCGAGCACACTGCCAATAGGGCGGCTAACCAGATCGCCGCGCATCGACGGAATAATGCAGAAGCTGCAGCGGTGGTTGCAGCCTTCGGATATTTTTAAATAGGCGTAGTGGCGAGGTGTGAGTTTAATGCCCTGGGGCGGCACTAAATCGACAAAGGGGTCGTGGTTTTGTACCGGCGGCGCCCATTCGTGCACCGCGCCAACCACTTCTTCGTAGGCGGCGGGGCCGCTAACTGCCAAAACATTGGGGTGTACGGCGCGAATTTTGGCGTCGTCGCCCATACAGCCAGTCACAATAACCTTGCCGTTTGCCTTGAGGGCTTCACCAATGGCGTCTAGCGACTCTTGCTTGGCGCTGTCGATAAAACCACAGGTATTGACCACCACCACGTCGGCATCGTCATAGCTGGGTACAATATCGTAGCCCTCCATGCGCAGTTGGGTGAGAATACGCTCGGAGTCCACTAGCGCTTTGGGGCAGCCTAAACTCACGAAACCGACTTTGGGATTGGTCATAGAAACCTCTGAAATGCTTTAAGCGGCGCATTTTACCGGAATGGGGGGCTGGCGCCTACGCTTAGTTGGCACTGGCGTGTGACTGACCTGTGGTTTAGCCCTCCCATTTGTCAGCTTAGGCGATCGTAATATAGCCCATTAAACCGGTTTGCATGTGCTCAATAACATGGCAATGGAACATCCAGCGGCCGGGGTTATCGGCGACAAAGGCAATTTTCGCGCGCTCGTTTTTCTCTAATAAAATGGTGTCGGTGTGGTAGGGGGTGAGGCTGCGTTTATCCGACTCCAATACCGTAAAAATCAAACCGTGAAGATGGATGGGGTGATGGTGGGGTGTGGCATTATGTAGGTCAAAAATATAGCTTTTGCCCAAGCTGAGGGTGGCCAGTGGCTCGGGTAAATGCTGATGGCTGTGATCGCTCCATGCGCGGCGGTTAATAAGCCAAAAATTGTGATCGACTTGGCCGTCTTTGCTGCTGGGCGACATTGCCCCAGCCCACTCAAATACAAAGCTTAGGGTTTCTGCCTCGGCCAATTGCGGCGCGGGTATAGGGTTGGCGGGCAGAGCGGGAATGCCGGTTTTGGCGGCTTTTGTTTTTGCCGAGGGCACGGTTTTTAAACGACAAATTTCAATGCCAAAGCGGCCCTTCATATCGTAAATGGGAATCTCGACACCGGCTTCGCTGGGGCTGATAAGGCCGGCGTCGAGGCGCATACCGGCGCCAGTGGGGTGAACCTCGAGGGGGTAAGGTTCGGCAATAGGGCTGCCGTCAATGGCGATGACTTTGGTGTTTTTGTCGCGCAGGCTTAAATTGTAAACCCGAGTATTGTCCAAATTTAAAAAACGCAGGCGCAGGCGCTCGCCGGCCGGCACTTCAATGACGGGTTTTTGTTTGCCATTTACTGTGGCGAGGGTGCCCAGTGTACCGGCACGGGCCGCTTCTCGGGGTAGTGATAAGGGCAAGTAACTGCCGTCAGGGTTTAGCCGCCAGTCTTTTAAGCCAATAATCACGTCGTGGTAGTCGGGTAAGTCGCGCTCTTCAACAATCAAGGCGCCAACCAGACCTTTGCCCAGTTGTTCGACGCTATTCATATGGGGGTGATACCAGAAAGTGCCGGCGTCGGGGCAGGTGAATTCGTAGATAAAACTACCGCCAGCGGGCACTGGTGGCTGGGTTAAATAGGGGACCCCGTCCATGGCTATATCTATACGAATGCCGTGCCAGTGAATGGTGCTGGCTTCATTCAGTTTGTTTACAAATTTAACGCGCAGTGGCCGGCCTTGTTTGGCGCGAATAACTGGCGCCGGAAATTGGCCATTAAAGCCAAATATCTCGCTGTCGCCGCCGTCGGCTAAGTGTGCGGTGGCGACCTCAGCGGTGAGAATATAGTCGTAGTGAGGGCCGCTGCTTTTATCCGCCGAGGCCATCGCTAAGGTGAAGCGGGGCAGTGAACTGGCGATTATCGCGGCGGCGCTGTTTTTGATTAGGCTTCGACGTTTCATAGTATTTCCCTGTTGGCGCTGCGGATTGCTAGCTCAGCAGTGTCAGGTGATTGTCCCATTGGGTACCCGCCGCATAGGCGAGGGGTGTCAGTGTAGGCTGGCCGGGTTTTAAAGCCATAAGCTGACCACTGCCATTGCTTAAAATAAATTGCTTAAAGTTGGGGTCGTAGATGGCGCCAGCGCTGTCGCGCAAGGGGTAAACCTTGAGTAATTTCTGGTGTTTTAAATCCCAGAGACAGACCACATTGTCGCGTGGGCAACTGCTTACGGCGTGCTCGCCGCGATCGTCAATGCTGACACTGGCAATATAGTCTTTTTTGAATTGAAGGTGCTGTTCGCCGTAGTCCATGGCGGTGAGCTCGCCACCGCGGCGGTGGCTGTAAACCAGCGGCAGGCGCGAGGGCAAGCTACCTTGGAATTGCGCGCCAACCAAGACTTGGCCGTCGGGGCTAACATCGAGGTGGCGCAAGCTCAGCTGAAAATGCGGAGCGGCTTGACGCTCCATAATCTCACCAGAGGCAATATCTAAATAATGCAATGCAGGCGCTAGGCTGTCGGCATTTAGTGTTTCGCGCCCGCTCGCAGGTAGGGTTTTTATGCCGCCTATGGCAATTACTAGGGTTTTGCCGTCGGGCATTAGCGCCAGCTCGTGGGGGCCAATGCCGTCGCAGCTCATATGAGCAATACACTGATAATTCTGTTCGCAGTCGTAAACGCCAATGCTGCCGGCGCCGTTGTCGGCAATATTGTTTTCAGTAGTGTATAAAAAACGGCCGTCGGCACTGGTGCAGCCGTGACCGTAATAGTGGTAGCCATCATTGCTGCTAATGGTATGCCGCAAGGCGCCGCTGCGGGCGTCGATGATATACATCTCGCGGCCAGGCCTGCGTGAGAAAAACACGAGCTCTTGGCGCTGGCGGTGGAATAGGCTGTCGTGCCCGCGGTGGGGGATAGTTTTGCTAATTTGCCAGTGGTCGTCGCGCCACAGGCCAATATGTTTGCCCGCGGTATCGCTGGCGGCGCTGAGCACTGGCGTAAAATTCGCTGACTTAGCCAGCGCTGGCCGAGTGGCCAGCACCGGTGCGCATAATAGGGCTGTGGTGGAGAGTATAAAATGGCGTCGCTGCATGGTGCTTGTGGGGCTCCTAATGCCGAATACAGATGGACTTAGTCGCCGTCTTTGGCGTTAAAACCGAGGCTGATTCCCAATGCCTCGGGCAGGTCCATTCTCAGCAAGCTAAGCAATTGGCTAAGTTCACTTTGAAAGGCGATTAGCTCGGCTTGCTCGCGGGGCTTGGCAGTGCTGAATAGGCTGTTTGGTATGGCTTTGGCGCTAGCAATACTGCTAGTAAAGCCTTGCTGAATTTTTGTGCTTAAGTCGCCGCGCTGCTTAACATCAGTTAGATAGTCATCTAAGCCGTAGCCGTCATCGGCGTTAAACAGAGTTTGTAAGCTATTTAAATTGGCGATAATGGCTTCTTTGGCGTATTGGCTGCGCCACCATTCCAACAGGTAAATCTGGGCGCGGCTGGTGTCGCTGTCTAGGCCGAGTGGTCGTTCAAATTTGTCACGCTTAATCAGCTCAACTCCCGCCACTAAGGTGTCGAGTAAATTGGCGAGAGCAATGCTGTCGTCGGGGTATTCGGGGTTGTTTTTGCCGGTCTTTATAAAGCTGTGTAGATAGTCGCCGCCCTCGGGACGCCACGCATCGTATAAGCCTGCTGCGACTCCGTGAAGATGGGTGGCGACGGCGACCAGAAGGTCGCAGCGACGAGGGCCGGTGGCATTGCTGTAGCTGTCGAGCTTGCCGGCCGCTTGGTCAAATAGTAAATATTCAAGTGAAGATAAGCCTTGAACCACTACGCTGCTGTCGTCGATACGCTTGATGTCGAGTGTTTCCGCGCTGCGCAATAGCGTTTCTACCTTGCGGGCGATGAGGTTTTTCTTGTCTGGCCAAAACTGAATTTTCCAAGCTTGATTGTCGACCAGTAAGGGGCCGAACTGGAGATTTTGTACTCCAGACCAAGCGATAACACTGCGCCGCCACTGGGTGCGGACTTCCTCAAAGGCCTCGCTGCTTTGAGTGGGCGCTGCGCAAAACTGAGCGGCGGCTTCGGCGAGTTGCAGGCTTGTCGTTGAAAACTCGTGGTAGCTAGTTAGGATGTAGCGTTCGCTGGTATCCGCTAGTACTTTGGCGGCGGGCGGCGGGCTGCAGGCGGCGATCAAACTAACGGCGCTGACCGCGAGTGCGCCGCGGGCCATGGATTTTATGGTTTGGGTAGTTATTGCGATCATTACAGTGCCTTTAGAAAATTCAGCAGGAAATGTTGTGAATTAGATTCGAGTTGCAAATATTGCTGGCGACTTAATTGGGCTTCGCCGCCGTGCCAGAATATGGCGGCGTGAATAGAATTGGCGCGGCCATCGTGGAGTAGCCGCGTATGGTCTGGATCTATGCTGCGCATACCCAGCCCCCACAGCGGCGCCGTGCGCCATTCGGTGGCGGGAGTGTTGTCGGTGTTGTGCTCATCGGCGAGTGCTGGGCCCATATCGTGGAGCAGTAGATCACTAAAGGGGTAAATGGTTTCGCTGCGAGCTAGGGTACTCGAGTTAGCCGGCTGCGGGTAGCTTGCACGAATATGGGTCTGCGTTGCGGGAATATGGCAGGCGGCGCAGCCGAGTTGCTGAAACACGCTAAAACCTTTTTCAAAATCGGCGTTATGACGCGGGCTGGGTATGGCGAGATTGGCAATGTAGTTGGTTACCGCGTCCAATAATTTCGCGCTGATTTCATGTTCGTGTTGAGTGTCGCAACTAGGCGTATTTGCTGGGCAATTAGCTGCGGGATAAATGGGTGAGCGAATACCAATATCTTGGCTAAAGGCCAATGCAATTTGTTGTTTTAAGCTACTTTGGCTGGCCTTCCAGCCAAATTTTCCTGGCCGAAAGCGCTGGCTTGCTGCATCCCAACGTTGAATAGCGCGGCCGGAAATACCATTGCCGTCGCGGTCATCGGGGTCGCTGTGGCGCAAAATGTCTTCATCACTGATGCCGTCGAGCAAGCCCATGCCAATCAGTGCTGGCGCGAGGCGAGCCGAATACGCTAGCTCGCTGGTGTCGCCGTATTGGCCATTTTTAATGTAGTAACGGCGGTGATTCAACGGAGCCACTATGCCCTGTCTATTCGCGAGTAATGCCGATACGGTTTGCCAAGTAATTTGGCCTTCGGCGAGGGTGCCGGTGAGGGCGTGATCTTGCAGCTGCTCGCCATAGGCTTGGTGCTGAGCGCCGCTGGGCGCGATGCGCAAAACTAAGCCTGGTCCGTGTTCGGGCAGCTGGCCTTGCCCGTTGTATTGGTGACAGCCGACACAGCTATTGGCATTGAATAAGGGACCGAGTCCGTCTCTGGCGGTGGTGCTGGCTGGGCCGCTGACCCAAGCTTGGGTCGCAAAACTTTTACCCACCGCCCAGTCGAGTTGCTGTTCAATGCTGAGCTGTGGCTGGGCTTGCAGCAGCATGCGTGGCGAACCTTGCTCGCGGCTAAAACTCATTGCGCTGGGGTAGGGTGTAGACAGAGGGCTTTCACAGGCGAGCAAACTGAGCAAACCTATACAAAGCATGGCTTTAGCAAGTACTAAAGCCAGCATTGAGCGCCGACTTTTCAAAGCTTATATGCCTGTTGCTGTGGGGTCGATCTGTATCGCGCTCGCGGCAGCCTCAAAGGCGCGGGTTTGGATGACTAAGGCGGCGAGTATATCGCTAAGGATTTTTTCGCCCTGCTTATTGCCTTCAGCGATCAACATGTCGAATTTCACTGGGTTTTGCGCGGCCTCGGCGGTGTCGCTTAATACTTTGAGGCTGGCCATGGTATCGCTCAAGGCCTTGCGGGTTTTGTTGTCGATTGCTGGCTTAGCTTGGCGGACAAGGTCGCCCAGTGCGGGCCCGCTAAGAATGCTGCCATCTAGACGTTGATAGCGACCGAGATACAGGTTTTCGATACCGAGTCCATTATAGTAATGAGACCAGTGGGTGTTGTCGCTAAAGCAGTCGTGTTCATCTTCGGTGGAATTGGCCTCTAAAGACACCTTTATACGCTCGCCGCCCAATTCACCTAGCGACAGCGAGCCCATGCCACTAAACATCCGCGCTAAGACAATATCGCTTTTAAGGCCGAGTAGCTGCGCGCGGTAGTTGTCGGTTTTGTTCGGCGCCCACTGTTTTGTCATATAGCTGAGGTCGTCGACAAGAACGCTGACGGCGCTGAGCAAATACGCGGCGCGGCGGTCACAGTTGCCGTGGCTGCAGTTATCGCCAAGGCTGTAATCGGTGTAGGGGCGCTCGCCTGCGCCGAGTTCATGACCGTGGAGATCTTGTCCCCAGAGCAAGAACTCGATTGCGTGGTAGCCCGTGGCGACGTTGGCAGCCGAGCCGCCAAGTTCGTGTAGGCTGCGCAGTAATTCGGGGGTAATGGTGCTGGCGTCGAGCACTTCGCCGCCCAGATTAATAGTTGGATTACCAATAATGTTGAGACTGCCGCCAATATTGCCCAGCGCGGCGAAGTAGTCTTCTGCTACGTAGTCAATTAAGCCCTCGTCGAGGGGCCAGCTATTTAGCTTGTATTCCCAGTCGTCTACGACGGGGTTGCCAAAACGAAACACCTCGCTCTGCTGATAGGGAATGCGGGCAGTTTTCCACGCCTGCTGCGCGGCGACTAAGCCTGCTGGGCTTGGTGCTTTTAAAAAGGCTTCGACCTTGGTTTGCAATTGACGGGCGCTACTTTCAGCGTCGCTGTACACGGCGTAGGCAAGTTCGGCGTAGTGCTTTACTACTGCTTGAGCCGCCACTACGTTGGGTTTTTTGGTGTTGCTGCTGTCATTAGCATGAAGCAGGCTGGAGAGCATAAGGCAGCTGATAAGGACTAAAATCTGGCGAAACAGCGCTGGCATTAACAGACTCCGCATATTCAGTAATACTCCGCGACCGGAGTAGGGGCGGATATTCTACCTGTTATTGATAATGATTCGCAATTAATGCTTATGATTGGCGCAGTGGTCTAACTGGTCTGAGCTTGCTTGGGCTGTGTTAAACTGCGGTTTTACCCTATTTCATTCTAAAGAGAGAATTTTTACTATGGCCGCTAATCCGCGTCGCTCAGTGCTGTATATGCCCGGTTCCAATGCTCGGGCCCTAGAAAAAGCGCGGGGGCTTGATGCCGATGTTCTCATCTTAGATTTAGAAGATGCGGTTGCGCCTGAGCAAAAAAACGTGGCGCGGGAGCAGGTGCTGGCAGCTGTTATGGCCGGTGGTTACGGCAGGCGCGAGCTAGTGGTGCGGGTGAATGCCTTTGATACCGAGTGGGGGCGTAAAGATATTGAGGCCTTTGCAACGGCGCCGATTTCTGCGCTGTGCTTGCCCAAGGTTGAGTCGGCGCAGGAAATTCACGCGGTGGTTCAGGTGTTGCAACAGGCTGGCGCGGCCGCCAGTTTAAAATTGTGGGCAATGGCGGAAACGCCGCGGGGGATTTTGGCGGTTAACGAGATTGCGGGTGCTCATGCGCGCATGGACGGTATTGTGCTGGGGACGTCTGATCTTGCCAAAGATTTGCGGGTGCCGCACACGCCACAGCGTTTGGGAATGCTGACGTCTCTAGGTTTGTGTGTGTTAGCGGCCAGAGCCAACGGTATTGATGTGTTTGACGGCGTGCATTTAGATCTTGATGACGAAGCGGGTTTGGCGCTGGCTTGCGAGCAGGGGGTTGAACTGGGTTTTGATGGCAAAACATTGATTCATCCCAAGCAAATTGCGGTGACCAATAAGGCCTTCTCGCCCTCGGCGGAAGCCTTGGCGCGGGCAGAGAAGATTCAAGTAGCTTGGCAACAAGCTCAAGCCGAGGGTAAGGGCGTGGTGCTGGTTGATGGGCGCTTGGTTGAGGCGTTGCATGTTGAAGAGGCTGTGCGTTTGCTGGCGGTTGCCGAGCAAATCGCGCGGGCTTAACTCAATCGCTGGCTAACGTGTGCAGTTTTGCTGGGTCGCCACTGGGGTAGCGCCGGAGATTGATTAATTCCAGTAGGCGGCCGTCTAGCCAGCTGTCGAGCTGGTAGTTTTTCATAAAGCCACAGTGACCACCGTAGCGTTTGGTTTCAATGCTGAGGTGCTCACTATTGGCTAGACGTGCAAAATCTTCGGCAAGAATAATAGGATCATCTTGCGCGGCAATGATGTGTGCGGGTGAGCTTAAGGTGCTGAGGGCTTCTTCGGCGATAGAATAGGCGCGGAAATAGTCTTCAACATTGCTGAATGGCGTGTGATGCGGAATAAAATAGCTGTTCATGTCGCGCAGGGTTTTTAGCTTAAATAAACTTTTTTGATAGCCCAGCTCTGGGTAAAGATTGATTTTTTTACGCAGCGACTGCTGCCACTTCCGTACAAAGTACTGCTCGTAAACCCACCAGCCTTGTTCTAGCGCCGTCATGGTTTTTGCGGGGTCGACTACTGGGCAAATAGCAACGGTTTGCTTTATGTCTAAATCTGCTTCAGTGGCTTTCGCGGCGACCCGCAGGGCAAAATTGCCACCGAGTGAGAAGCCTGCCAAAAACTGCCAAGGCTGGGGGTAGATTTCATGGATTGCGGCGATGGCGCCGACCACCTCGTCGAGACGTGCAGAATTAAAAAGTTCACGGTTAAGGTGGTGGCTGGGGCCGTGGTCGCGAAGATTTAAGCGGAATATATCGTAGCCCGCTTGGTATAAAGCGCCGCCGGACGAGAGCATATACGTTGATTGTGAACTGCCTTCCCAGCCGTGAATGAGCGTGACTAGACCTTTGCTGCGCTTGGGCTGGGCGGCGTACTCGCCGAGGAGTTGATGGCCGTTGCCGCAATCCAAAATAACGGTTTTGCTGGCCGCTAGCATCGCCCGAGCGCGGGGATAGCTGCGCAATTTGCGCAGCCCAGTCGATGCGAGGATAGATTGGGCGTGGGGGTTTTTTAGCAGCCCACTTGGGGCAAAGTCACTCATGGTGTGTCCTGAATAAGATTCTCGTGAAGATCTATTGGGCTGTGTGGAGTGCCGCTTGTTCCCGTCGCTGCATGAGCTTAGTAAGGGGGCTGCACTGAGTGGGTCACGAGTTAGGGCCAATCGTTTATCGAAGGCAGTATGCCATGGCCGTTATTAATGACCAATTATCTCGCTATTTGCAGAGGCTCAAATAGACAAGGGAATTGTGCTGAGGTTTTGCGTTGGCGTAGCAAATAGAAATTAATACTGGATTTATAAGGGGAATCCTCTCTTTTTCATGCCAACTTCGATGTTTATTGCCGTGTTATTTGACGTGATTGCATGAGGTCGCTTGAGTTTTCCTGTTAGATTGGTCTGCATGTGATGGTAGTCACTAAAATCAATAGGTGTTTTCATGTACTATTCAAGTACAGCATAATCGATTAACGCGTGCGAGGTCTGTCGTTGTGCGAGGCTAATTGAATAATATGCGTTTCTAAATTGTCTGGAGTACACATCGTGAAAACACCTACTATGAAAAAGCTCGCTCTTGCAGCTGCATTAGCTTCAATGGGCTCTATTGCATTGGCCGGTCCAGTTGCGCCTGTTGTCGATCCAGTTGCCGACGCATTGTCTGGTTCACCACTTGAGGCTTTAGGTGACCAGCTTGTTGGTTTAGATGAGCAGTTAGCGGCGTTATCTGGCGGCGGTTTACCGGGAATGGATTCTCTGCCAGGAATCGACTCGCTTCCCGGTGCGGATTCACTTCCAGGCGCTGACTCGCTGCCGGTTGACCCTACATCATTGGGTGGCGGTGATAATCCCGCGCAGCCAGTATTAGATCAAATTACTGGCTTGGGCGGTGGTGATAACCCACTGGCACCGGTTACGGACCAAATTCCCGGTGCTGATGGCGGTGGCGAGGAAGGCGAGGGTAGTGAAAACCCATTGTCAGCAATTACAGATCAGATTCCCAGCGGCGGCGGAAACCCCTTGGCGGGCTACGTAACTCAGTTTACTTTTGCTGTAGACATGCTCGCCGACGATGTAGCGGGTAATGGCGGTACTGTTGATGCAGTAACTGATCTTTTTGATACCCTTGCAACTGATCCTACTGCAATCCAAGCCGATATCGAAGCGATTCCCCCCACGGTGCAAAGTGCAGCGGAAAATTTACAGGCTAATTTGACCGCTATGTTTGGTGGCGGCGGTGATTCTCCTGAGTTCTCTGCGGTATTGACGACACCAGCAGGTGCGCTGACCATTGATGGCGATGGGCCATCGTTCGAGTAAAGCCAGAGTTAAGTTGGGAGTGATAGCGAGTAATTACCGTTTTCACATAGCTTTATTAAGGTAGAATTCCTCAAAGCCAGCTCTGTTTCACGGGGCTGGCTTTTTGTTATTTGGTAAAGCTGTGTTGCTATGCCACACTATGCTTGTACTGTGATTAACTTGGCTTAAAGTCAAGAGTTGCTCAAATTTCCAGCAATAGCTGTATCTAATATTACTGTCATGCGGAGTGTTAAGATCTTTTGGTTCGATTAGTGCAGTTACTTTTTCTAACGTTTAGCGTTATTGCCATATCGCCAAGTTTGCGTGCCCAATTGATTAATGTTGATTTGATGGGCAGTTCGCTGACAGCGCCAGTAACCGATGCCCTTTCTGATGTCGATCTTCTGAACGAAGATGCGGGTGGCTTGGGCAATCTTGTTGGGGTAGACGTTTTTGGTGACAGCGGCCTACTTGGTCTTAGTGTCAGTGGCCAAGACATATTACTTTTGGGTGCACCCGTGGCAGATGACCCTGTTGGGGGGGCGTTGGCACCATTGATGGGCCTAGGGGATTCTCAGGGCGCAGTGCTTGAATTTTTACAGGAAACGGCGAGCGACGCAGACATCAATCCGACTGTGCTTACCGTGGAGTTGCCTGGTTCTAGCAATGGCTCTAATGTGGGTTTTGATAATAGTAAAGATAAAACAACACGACAGAATCGCGAGTCTACACAGAAGCTGCCCAAAGATGGTAAGTATCACTGTACTGACCAAGATAAAGATAGTGTTTGTGACAGCCATGATCAGTGCCTAAATTCACCACCACATGCGATGGTATTGCCCTCGGGATGTCATTTGGACGCCAAGGCGCCACTGGAGCTTATTGGCGTGACCTTTGCCGTAGACACTACTGCGCTGCTAACCGCGTCATCGACTGCGACGCTTCGCCAAGCGTCAAAAATACTCAAGGCAAACCGCGGTTTGCGAATAGAAATTGGCGGTCATACCGACGATTTAGGCAGTGAAAAATATAATCAGCGGCTCTCCGAGCGCAGAGCCGAATCTGTAAAAAAATACTTTTTGGCTGAGGGTGTCCCCTCGGAAATGCTTGTTGTTCGCGGTTATGGCGAAAGCCGGCCGGTGGTGGCTATATACGCCCTTGGGAGCAAGGCGCTGGTTGAAGCACGCGCTCGGAATCGACGTGTTGAGTTGCTTGTTCTGAACGAGCGCCGTGAGCAAAGCAAATAAAATCATATTGGAGATTGTATGGCTATCGATTTACCACCACTTATTCCACCGCAAGCATCCACTGCAGATCGAATAGAGCAATATTCAGCGCAGCATTCTGAAAGCGTTATTGCGGTAAAAGTGGGCGATTACGATTTGCGTATATCTGGAAATCGCTATTTGAGTCGCGAGCAAGTCGATATGATTATGGGGGCTGCGAAGTCTCCTGCGCAGGCAGTAAATGCCCTGAACCAAGCGTATTATCAGCTAGGCCATTTATTAGTTACGGTGTATTTTGCCCAGCGCGATAAAACAATTTATGCCCATGTGATCAATGGTAGGTTGTCGGGGATTAAGGCGCCAGACAGTATCACTCCTTATTTCTCGGGGTTGGTTGGTGACGAAGATTTACGTAAATCTGAATTTGGCGGTAAGCAGGTTCTCGCTAATTTAAAAAGTGATCGGGCGGGGCTAGATTACGCCGTGACCTATCAGGTAGCTGGTGACCCTGCTGCTTACACCTTGGTGTTTACTGAGAAGCCAAAAGCTGACTACGACAGTACTGATCTTAGTCTCAGCGTGAATAACTTTGGTAATCGCTTTCTTGGCCGCTATTTTGCAAACGCGACACTTAAGCATGATTTCAGCAGTGGAATCGAAGCCTCCCTATCTTACGATCGCGCGTTAACTGAGTTTGGCGAGGTTAATGGTGGTGATTATTACGACGGTTACACCTTCAGAGTTAATTACCCGAGTAGTTTTGGTTTATACGGTTTAGAGGCACGCTATACAGAGTATCAGCGTGACGCAGATGTGCTGCTTGAGGGCGATGTGCCCGCGGAGCCAGACAGCGGCACCTCGATAGGTTTGTGCTCGGTACCTGTGGTCTGTGATATTAGCGGCGGCTTGCTTGGTCTCGATTTGAATTTACCAAACGATCCGTCAGCGCCCGCTACAGCGGAGAGTACGACACTTCATTTGTATTCTGAAACAACAGCGGTGGCACTTACCGGTGAGCAGGTTATTAGTAGTGATAGCTTTCATCGCTTTACCAGTTCCCAGCGCCTAGAAAAAATTGACAGTTTTATTGATGTAAAGAATCTTGGTGCGGCACTGGATGAGCCTCACACAACCCTGGAAGTGGGGCTTAAATACAATAAGCTGCTTAGGTTGTTTGGTGTTGGTAGTCAGTTAACTGCACAGGGCTTTATTGAGGCTGGATTAGAAGGGGAGGGAGGTACATTGGGTACCGACAGTCGTGAGGGAGTTGTAGCTGTTGGTCGGCGCACTGGCGAATTTGTGGTATTCAAACCTCGTGCGGGACTTAAAATGGCGGTTGCCGACTGGGCTAGCGTTAAACTTGACCTTGTGAGTCAGTTTTCTAATGACAAGCAATTGCCACTGCAGCAACAGTTTTTCCTTGGCGGTGGCAGTGGTCTCAGCGCGTATTTACCTGGTGTCTTAGTGGGTGATTCAGGTGTGTATACAAAACTTGCTATAGAGAGCAACGGCTTGCCGTTATTAGGTTTAAAGTTTAAACCTTCGCTTTTTGTCGAGCATGGTCAAGCATGGTACGAAGATGCTGCAGGCCAATCTGGCGATGTGCGGGCTATTGCTGACGCTGGTTTTACCCTAAAGGCGGAGTGGGGGAAACACTTAAAAACAGAGCTGATTGCTGCAACACCATTTTATGACGACAATCTTAACGAAGATGCTCTGTCGGCGTTAGAAGTCGATTTCTTTTGGCGTATTAAACTAACTTTCTAGTTTTGTCATCGCGCTCTTTACTACGCTGCCGAGGGGCTCTCGGCAGCGGGCAGTTAACAGCCCCCTCTGAGTTTTACTGAACGTTTAACCTCGATATTATTACTTCTCGATAGTGCGCGATGAGGCTGTTGTGTGTCATTGTTGTATCTATTCCCCTCTAAGTGCCATTTTTTTGTGATGAATATCACACCTGAATATAGGCGTTAATACGTAGTATCTATGTGCGGTTTGCGGCTAAGTTAAAACAAAGTTCACTGTGACTTAGCTGTATTGATAATAATGGATAGCGCTTGAAGAAAGCATAGGGGACATTATGAAAACGACGAATATTAAAAAACTAGCCTTGGCTGTTGCACTCGTGTCAGGAAGTGCACTGAGCTTTGCTGGCCCATTGGCACCAGTCATCGATGTATTGTCTGATGTCGATGCACAACTGGGCGGTTTCACGGGTGGCTTACCCAGCCTTCCCGGTTTAGATGCATTACCCGTTGATCCAACCTCTTTAGCCGGTGGCGGATTACCGAGCTTGCCTGGTTTGGACGCCTTGCCAGTTGACCCAACTTCATTACTTGGTGGCGGTCTGCCGAGCCTGCCTGGCTTAGGTGCCTTGCCGGTTGATCCAACTTCATTGCTTGGTGGCGGTCTGCCGAGTCTGCCTGGCTTAGGTGCCTTGCCGGTTGATCCAACTTCATTGCTTGGTGGCGGTCTGCCGAGCCTGCCTGGCTTAGGTGCCTTGCCGGTTGATCCAACTTCATTGCTTGGTGGCGGTCTGCCGAGCCTACCTGGCTTAGGTGCCTTGCCGGTTGACCCAACTTCGCTGCTTGGCGGCGGCTTACCGAGCCTGCCAGGTCTAGGTGCGCTGCCTGTTAACCCGCTTGCGTTACTGCCTATCTAAGTCAGTATACGCTGCGTAGACGCGGTGATTAAAAAAAGGCCAGCTGCTAGCAGTCTGGCCTTTTTTATTGTGGGTAATTAGCGTTTTGGAAGGACAAGGGTGATTTTTAGGCCGCCTAGAGCTGAGTCGCTAAAGTGTATTTCGCCATCGTAGCTGTCAATAATGTCGCGAACAATGGCCAGCCCTAAGCCATGGCCTTGGCCGTATTGATCGCCACGTAAGCCCCTTTGTAAAAGTTGCTGGCGCTGATCTTCAGTCATGCCGGGGCCGTCATCATCAATGTGAACGTGGCAGGCGTGTTGTTTTTCACTTGCTGTGATTCTAACTCTGCCTTGGCAAGCTTTGCTGGCATTGTCTAAAAGGTTTCCGAATAGCTCCATGGCATCTTGCTCGTCGATTGCGAGCGCAAGCTTGTTGGGTAATTGATTTTGGAACTGGGGAGATTTGTCGCGATACACTTTTTCTAAGGATTGGCTGAGGCGGTCAATAAGGGCCTTGATAGGGGTTTTGCTGGCTAATTGCTGTTTACCACTGCTTACCGCGCGCTTTAGTTGGTAGTTGATAATATTGTCCATGCGCGTGATTTGATCTTGGGTTGCCGCTGGGTCAGCGCTGCCCGATTTCAATACCGCTAGTGGGGTTTTAAGGCTGTGGGCGAGGTCGGCAAGGGTATTGCGATAGCGTTCGCGTTGTTTTTTCTCTTTGTCGAGTAGTTGATTTAAGTTGTCGGTGATACCGCGCAGTTCACGAGGGTAGTTGGTACTGAGTTTCAGGGTCTCGCCGTGCTCTAAGCGGCGTAGGTCTCGTGCTAGCTCACGCAGTGGGCGAAGTCCCCAATACAGAATAAAGGCGCTAATAAACAGGGAGAGAAGGAGTACTAGACCAAGCCACAGGCTGAGCTGAGCACGGAAATTATTGCGCTCGTTTAGCAATGTACTTTGCTGTGAGTACAAAGAAAATAATAGCGGTACGTCGTTGTCGTTCTCGGTTTCCCAAATTGCGTGGTAATGAAAGGTGAAAAACGGCTTGTTGTTGATCTTCGTTTCATCAAACAATTCGCGACCAGAGCGCGGCATGTCTTTTGGTGGGGGCAGATTTAAGGTGTCGCTCGATACGGAGCGCCACACCACGGTGCCATTGCGCTCTTTTATCTCGGCGTAGAGACCCGAGCGGAATTGCCAGAAACGTGGTTCTTTGAGCCTATCGCCCATTTCAAAATTGCCGTCCTGCCACTCGATGGCGCCGAGTAAGCCAAAAAATTGCAGTCGTAACTGCTCTTCTTCGGCGCTGATTAGGCTACTGGTGTGGGCTCGATCGATAGCGATGCCCGTTAAGCCGAGTAGCAGGGGCATTAAAGTGAGGCTGGCAAGTATTAAGCGACGTGTGATTGAGCCAGGGCGAGTACTGGGCATCTTAGTGTTGGGTTTCGCTTAGCTCAAAACGGTAGCCCCGGCCGCGCAAGGTGGATATCGGTTTTAAGGTATTACTAGGGTCAATTTTTTTGCGCAGTCGAGCGATAAATACTTCGATAACATTGCTGTCGCGATCAAAATCCTGGTCGTAAAGATGCTCGGTTAGGTCGGTCTTAGATACTACTTGACCACTGCGCATCGCCATAAACTCAAGGGCGTTGTATTCGTAGGCGGTGAGCTCGAGTGCTTGTTTATTTAACAGCGCACGCTTGGCGCCGGTGTCGATAGTCAAGCAGCCGAACTCCAGCTGTGGGCTTGCAAAGCCAGCCGAGCGACGAATGAGGGCATTGGCTCTGGCCATGACTTCTTCAATTTGAAAGGGTTTGGCGACATAGTCGTCGGCTCCGCTTTCTAGGCCCTCAACTTTGTCTTGCCAGCGATCTCGGGCGGTTAATATTAAAACTGGAAATTTGCGGCCCTCACTACGCCATTGTTTGATAAGGCTAATGCCGTCTAGCTTTGGAAGACCCAGATCAACTATCGCAAGGTCGTATGGGTTTTCTTGGCCGAGAAAGAGTCCCTCGGCGCCATCGGCCGCACAGTCGCAGGCATAGTCAGCCTGCTCAAATTGACGACGAAGCTGTTCTAGGAGCAATTGCTCGTCTTCTACAATTAAAATGCGCATAAGGATGTCCGGTCAGCGGTTAATCAATGGTGACATTTTTGATTTTGCCATTATCTTGCAGGATACGAACGCGGTAGCCAGTACCGGTCTTTTTGGCACCTACTGCACGGCCGCCATAGCGCCGTTCAGCAATGCTAATCGCCTCGTTGGCCGTTATGGCATCTTTTGCTCGCGAATCGAACCGCTGTTCAAATTGAGGCCGCTCAGGTAGTCCAAGGTGGCCGCCTGTTGCGCCGCGCAGCGGATCAGCGTTCAGTTGCGCGGCAAGAAGAATCCAGGCACCAGCTAAAATACTCACTTTGTACAGCTCTGTTCTGCTCATAAAATTCCTAGGCATTCGCCCTTACCCGCGGGGAGTAACGTTCACGTCGATCTCAATTTGCTTACCTGGATTATAGGGTAAACGAGTGTGATAAATCTCTCCTTGATAGCGATAGCTGACATTGTAGCCAACAATTTCCTCTCGCCATTCACGGCGCTCCTGAATTTCGCAGCGGTTAACGGTTTCATAGTGACTGCCACTGCGCCTATGTGAAATGTCGGTGGCAACAGTAGCACCAAGTACGGCGCCTACAACGGTACCTACTCGCTTATTACTTTTGTGATGGCCTAGCTCATTGCCCAGTGCGCCACCTAATATTGCGCCAATAATTGGCGCGCTATTACTGCGGCGCTCTTCATAAGCAACAGTTTCTTGCCAGCAGTGTTCCTGGGGAGCTGAGTAGGATACGCGCTCATAGATAGGCGTGGCCTGGGTAACCCACGCAAGGCGAGTTGTGCTGTGGCTGTAGTGGCGATGGTCGGCTACAGCAACGCTCGAGCAAGCGATTAGTAGGGGAATTACAGAGTACTTCAACATGGCATATACTCCTTTGAGTAGTTAGCATGCAGTTTACGTGGCTGAGGCTGAACTAAAGCTGAATAAATCAGTGCCAAGTAGCTGATTTCCCAAAATGATAAAAGAGGGTGAACATAGTGAAATTATATACCTTTTCGGCGGCCCCAAATCCGCGTCGAGTGGCTCTGTTATTGAAATACAAGGGCATCAATGTCGATACCCAAGAAGTTGATTTAATGAGTAAGGCGCAATTCTCCGAAAGCTTTTGTGCGGTCAACCCTCGCTCAACCCTGCCAACATTGGTAATTGATGACGGCACGGTGCTCACCGATACCATCGCCATCTGTATGTATTTGGACACGATATACCCTGAACGCAGCTTATTTGGCAGTAATGATGTGGAGCGTGCCCAAGTTGTCGGCCGTTGCCATCAAATATTTTTTGAGGGCTTTTCTGCAGTTGCAGAGGTGCTGCGCAACCAAGGTGAAGCGTTTAAAGATAGGCCTCTGCCAGGGCCATTGAAAATGCCGCAAATCCCCCAATTAGTTGAGCGTGGTAATCTTCGTATTGGTGCTTTTTTTGAGGCGATGGATGCGGAGCTGGCTGGCCGAGAATTTTTGGTTGGTAAAAATATGTCACAGGCCGATATTGATCTGTATGTGGTACTTGGTTTTTGTGGTTGGGTAAAACGAAAAATTCCCGAGACCTGCCCAGTATTGCTGGCGTGGTTTAGCGGCATGAAAACTAAACTCGGAGAGTAGTAGCATAGGGGCGGTGGCTTGCCGCCCCTCGATACGGCTCGAATACTCTCGCTAGTTAAATCCCAAGAAATACTTTAACTCGGGTATTAAAAGCGGGTTCATAGTGATGCCCGCAGTCGCGGCTGTGAACATGGCGAACATAATAGCGATCATGATTATCGTAATGGTGGTCGTGATGGTCTTCACGCACATAGTATACATCGTGGTCATGGTGGCGCTTGTAGGAGTGACGATTGTGGCCGTTATCACTCTGATAGCGGTAGCGGGCCTCAAATTCGGTGTTGCTGCGCTTATGGTCAGCGTAGCTATTTGCGGCGAATGCCAGCCCAGCTACAAGGACAAGGCTAATGCTTAACTTCATGACGGTAACTCCTTGGCTAGAAAACACCTGCAGGATGCCATGGTCAATATGAACCCGAGCTGAATCACGGGGCTTCTTGCGGTAACCGGACAATTTTTACTTGGGGTGGCGTTGTCTGCGGAGTAGGGGAGCCTGGCTGGGCTTGCGGGAAGTTTTGCAGTTAACTCGTGGCCTTCTGCGTGAACAGAGGCCACGATGTGGCTAGTTGCTTGCCTACTCGGCGGCGGCAGGCGTGAGCTTTTCGGGCTTGCCTGGATAGCGGCTCATTTTGATAAGAGGGTGGAAGGCGAGTTCTATGCCCTCTTCAATGCTGCTAGAACGGCTTAAAATTTTGCTGCGACGCACAAAGCTTTTTTGAGATTTACGTGAGTCTATACTGTGTAGCGTGTCGATACCGCCGCGGCTAGAGAACAGGGGTTTACCGTCTGGCGTATAAATAGTGACCATCAGGGTGGCGCCCTTAATTACTTGGGTCCAATTGAAGTCGGTTGGAACACTCGAGGTAGGCCCTTCAGTTGCTGGCTCGCGGCTAACCCCATACCAGCGCGCATAGTGTTTCATGCCTGGGCTGTGCTGGATGTCGTGTTCGAGTAAATCGGTAAACACGATGGCGTCGATGTCTTTTTGTTCCTTTAAGCTTTGTAGAGTTGCGGCCATAACTTGCTGCCAGCCAACACGGTCAACCTTGCCGGTTGTTGGGTCGTAGAAGTTGCCGAAGGTCAACAGGGCTTGACGCCAAGCGTTATCAAATAAATGGCTGGGCGCAAGGCTAATGCCATTGCTCTCTAGATATTCCACAACTTGCTTGTCTACTTTATCAACACTGTCGCGCAATATGGAGCGAGTGGGTTCGCCGCTGACATTAACTGTTGCTAGCAGGACTTTTTTAAGAGGTTTTTGTTTGAGGTCGTCGCGACTGATAAAATAGTCGTAGGTCGTCGGGTTGTAATCTGTTGAACTACAGCCGGTGCTGAATATCGCACTGACCAGTACTAGTATGAAAAAAGTTAATCGCACAGTAACACCTTTTTATTTGAAAGCCTGTGCATTCTAACAACCGCTATAGATGAAGAGAAGCGAACATATGCCCAGAGCCCTTAGTTTACATACCGAAGTCAGCGGAGATGGCGATTTTCCGGTGATTTTACTACACGGTTTATTTGGCTCCGCCAGTAATTTGATGTCGGTTGCTAGGGTCTTGGCCGCGGATTTTAAGGTTGTTCGTATGGATTTGCGCAACCACGGTAAATCTCCGCACAGCGATTACATGGATATTCCGAGCATGGCGGCGGATGTTTTGGCCACTATGGATCAGCTGAAAATTGCCAAGGCCCATTTTCTTGGTCATTCACTCGGGGGCAAGGTGGCTATGCAAGTGGCAGTGACACATGCCGAGCGCGTAGACCACCTCATTGTGGCGGATATTGCGCCGGTGCGTTATGGGCGGGGTCACGATGAAATTATTACCGCCCTACTAGGGATGGATTTACGGGCTTTACGCAGCCGTGAACAGGCTGGTGAGCTATTACAGAAAGCGGTTCCTGAACTGGCGGTTAGGCAGTTCCTATTAAAAAATATCGCCCGCGATGGCAAAGATGCTTGGATGTGGCGGATGAACTTGCCGGTGATTGCTGAGTGTTATGATAATTTACGCGATGCGCCCAACAGCGAGTCTTTTGACGGGCCAACGTTGTTTATTCGTGGTGGGTTGTCGAAATATATTCGCGACGAAAATCGGGTGCCAATGCAACGCCAGTTTCCGCAAATGCATATGCACACTATAGACGGTGCTGGCCATTGGTTACACGCCGAATACCCGCAGATATTTAATAGCATGGTAAAGGACTTTTTGGCGGCGGATAAAGCGGAGGTGTAACTGCGCCTCAGTACGCTCGTGGCAGGCTATACTTAACCGAGTAAGCTGCGCCACAGGTTTGGCTAGAACATACGATAAATGGGGGAGGGCTATGATTAGCGCCATTACTGAGGCTTTGTTTTCGGAGCCGCCTCAGGAAACCTTATATCACTACACGTCTTTAAGCGGTGTGTTGGGGATTATTGGTAGCCGCACATTGTGGGCCAGTGATATCCGCTATATGAATGATTCTGCTGAGTTGCGACACACGGCCGACTTAGTTGGCCGCGACGTGACCGCGCGTATAAATAATGGTCACAGCCGTCCCCATCTGCTCACCAGCTTTTTAGATTGGGTAAAGAACCGGATTACCAATGGCCATATTTTATTTGGCGCCTCGTTTCGAGCTAATGGCAACTTACTTAGCCAATGGCGGGGTTATAGCGCGGTGGGTAAGGGTGCAAGCCTAGGCTTTAATCCCGAAACGGTGAGCCGCTGCGCCCGCGCCCAAGATTTTCGTATGGGCCGCTGCATATACGATCATCAGGCGCAGCAGAGTTTAATCGCGCAGGTGGTCGATGCAGTAGAGGTGTTGGCTGCGGATATCGACGACGGCGTTGAGCGCGAGGTATACCACCAATTATTTGAACATCTTGAGAGCGATTTGCTGCGTTTGGCGGCAATTCTCAAGCACCCCTCCTTTGAAGAGGAGCAGGAGTGGCGACTGGTCTCGCCGGTTATTCCTGATTACCGCCAGGCGGCGGTGAATTTCCGGGAAGGGCGCAGTATGTTGGTGCCCTATATGAGTTTTGCCTTAGTATTGGAAGAGCATGAATCAGTGGCCCTCGATCACGTGTTTCTTGGACCCACTCCCAATATAAGCCTGTCGATGAACTCAATGAAGATGTGCCTTGCTAAACACGGTATTCGCCCGGTGCGCGGCATCGAGTACTGCCAAATTCCCTACCGGCAGAATTAGCGCCGGCCGCTAAACCTCGCTAAGTTTCTTCTGCCAGCCAAAGCGCGTAATAAGCTGGCTATAGCTATGGTCTAAATCAGCGCTCAATTTTATTTCCTGCTGAGTTAACGGGTGCTTAAAGCCTAACCGCGCCGCATGAAGTAGCAGTCGCGGACAATCTAGTTGCTCGGCAAAATAGCGGTTGTGTCGTCCGCGGCCGTGCTTGGCATCACCAATTATTGGATGCGATATATGCTTGAAATGGCGCCGTAGCTGGTGACGGCGGCCAGTCTTGGGCTCGGCTAGGACCAGCGAATAGCGGGACGTCGGGTAGGTTTCAATCTCAGTATCCAGTTCATGGTGGGCAAGGCAGCGAAAGTCGGTAACCGCATCTTGCGGGGCCGCGGGCTGGCTTCTGGCGATGCGTTTATCTGGTTCTTCAGTAAGTGGGTGATCGATATGGCCACTGTCGGCGCAAAAACCACGAACCACCGCGAGATAAGATTTGGCTACTTGGTGGGCCTGAAAAGACTGGGCCAAGCTGCGCGCTACATCGGGGTTTAATGCGAATAACAAAACCCCCGAGGTGGGTTTGTCGAGGCGGTGGGCTGGATACACGTACTGGCCGATTTGATCGCGCAGTAATTGTATCGCAAAGCGGGTTTCATGGCGGTCAATAGGGCTGCGATGCACAAGCAGGCCACTGGGCTTGTTAATTGCGATAATGGCTTCGTCGCGGTAGAGAATAGGAAGGGTTTCGGCGCATATACTCATTATTTTACCTGATAGCCTTAGATGAAGACTTTGTCATATTCACGGTCTTACCTTGTTTGAGTTTTACTGGGGGTGTTAGATTTCGGATTACTTGCTGGCTTCGAGCTAGTTTAATGCCCATGGAGAGTTTGTGTGGTAAAAAAATACCCGTGTAAAACTGTCGATATGACATTTTTTGATACGGCGCCTTTTCGCTACGTTGCTGACGTTGTGATTAAGTCCAGTGCTGTGGACGTATTTTCATCCTTTGAAAACGCAGAGGACTGGCCGCGCTGGGTAAAGCTAATCAGAACGATAGAATGGACTGCCGAACAGCCCTTTGGTATTGGTACCACCCGCACCGTGAGCACAGTTGGTGGGCTCGTGGCGCATGAAGAGTTTATCGCGTGGGAGCGGGGACGGGAAATGGCTTTTTGCTTTACCCATACCAGTGACGGACGTATGGAGTCCTTTGCCGAGCGCTACCAGATAGACGAAATCGATGACAACAGTTGTAGGGTGAAGTTAACGGTCGCTTTACGCCCTAGGGGCGTGAGTCGATTTTTTTTACCGCTGGTCAGCCCCGTGATGCGAGTGGGGCTGAAACTAATGTTACGTCGGTTAGCGTGCATGCTTGAGGAGCGAAACAAAAAATAATAGTGCTGCTAAGTAAGCGTACTGCAGCCCCAGTTGGGGCTTAATTACTGGCTACCCGCGCAATTTCAGTATTTAGTAAGCCAATAATAGTGTTGATGTCGTCGCTGCTCAGCGAACCCTCCTTCAAATAACGAATTTCGCCCTTGGCGTCGAGTAGCATCACCGCGACATCTCCTTTTTTTAACTGCCACGCCTTGAGCCCGCGACCACCATCGTCGGCGACCAGAATTGCTTCAGGGTGGGCACGTTTGTTTTTTTCCATCTCGCTACTGACTAGGCCAGAGGTGCCCCACAGGGCGTCGTCGATATTGACCACGCTGATCGATTGAAAGCTGCCGGGTGTGAAATCTTCTTTCTCTAGGCGTTCCCGTAGCGGCGCAATAATTTTGTCTGAAGACATTCTGGCTGCCATATGAAAAATCAGTGCTGGCGAGCCACGTTGGATGCTACTGCTGGACCAATTCTTATAAGTAACCTTGGATTTGTTTAATAGTAGTTCGCCCTTAGTGGGGATGCTGACATCGGGAAGCGTACCCCCCATTTCTACGGCATAGCTGCTGCAAGCACCGGTGATTAGCGTAAGACCCAGCAGTACTTTTTTAAGATTCAGCATGTTTTGTGTACCTGTATTATTAATTGTGGAACTAATGATTTAAAAATATCGACAAGAATAACATAGCGCTCAGCAGGGAAAGATGACGCTTAGTTCATAGTTTAGAGGGTGTAGCTGAACAGTTACTGAATAGAGGGCGCTGTGAGCATCATTCACCGTGTAAGGTAATTGCCAAGGTACGCGAGCCGCCGTGATTGCGGTGCTCGCCGAGGTAGACCCCCTGCCAAATGCCTAAATTAAGCTTACCGTCGCTGATCGGGATAGTAAGGCTGCTTCCCAAAAGGCTGCTTTTAATATGCGCGGGAAGGTCGTCATCACCTTCTAAAATATGCTTGTAGTAGCGCTCACCCTCAGGAACGGCGCGGCAGAAAAAGCTTTCAAAGTCTTCTCTCACCGTTGGGTCAGCATTTTCATTGATGGATAGGGAGGCAGAGGTATGCTGAATAAAAACATTGAGTAGGCCGATTTTGAATTTGGCTAGTTCAGGTAGTTGGCTAATAAGCTCATTAGTAATCAGGTGAAAGCCTCGCTGGCGTGGTTTTAAACGAATTTCTTTATTAATCCACATGGTTGATTTAGCTCTCTGTCCCAGTGGTATTGTCAAATACCCTTAAAGTCCTACCGAATAGATCGATATTTGTCGGCCTACTTAAGTTTGCATTTTAAACGCTACAAAATCTAATACATTTAAATCAAGTTAGTTTAGATATTTTGTGCTTGCGAAATATATATGCTGGGTCTAGTCTTTAATGGTCTGTTCGATGTCCTGCCCATACAGGTACTGTTGTAGAAGGGATAAGCTTACAAATTTTGGTCGATTTGCGCGGTCGCCTTGTGATAGCAATTAGCATTTTTCAGCATCTCAAATTTGCGCGAAACCTCAGACAGAAGACATCACAGCAGACAAACCATAACAATAAATATTCCATCTATTAATGACGCCAAGGAGAAGGGCATATGTCACGACGTTCCAGCAGTAATTTGTATTTGCTGAGTGTAATAATTATTGGTTTAAGTTTAAGCAGCCCCTTATATTGTGAGGAAGCCGAGGAGGGGCTCGCGACTGCCGAGGCCAAATCGTCTAAAGCCTTGCGTTCGCGGGTTTTAGAGGAGGTCCTAGTGACTGCCACTAAGCGCGAAACTGATTTGCGCGACATTCCTTTAAGTATTGATGCTTTTAGCGGCGACGCACTGAGAGAAATTGGGGTAGAAAATGTTGAGGGGATTGCACGCTTTTCACCAGGTGTTTCCGTAAGTCCAGGCTTGGATCCAGAGGCGGCCCAAATCATTATTCGAGGTGTATCTACTGATACCTTTTTTACCTTCTTTACTCGCACCTTCGGTATGTTTTACGAAGATATCTCACTGGTAAACCCCTCGATACTTGGCCCGCAGCCAAATATAGATCCCTTCGATTTGCGGTCAGTAGAAATTTTAAAAGGGCCACAGGGAACCCTGTTTGGTGGTTCGGCGCTGTCAGGCGCGGTGCGCTATGTGCCTAACCATCCCGACTATGAACAGGCGTATGGCAAAGTGGCGGCGGCAGTGGGCACGCTTGAGGGTAGCGACGGGAAATCTCACCGCTACGATGTAATGTGGAATCAGCCGTTGAACGATAAGTTGGCCATGCGCTTTGCGGTGAGCACTGGTGATCGGCCAGGCTATGTGAAAGATCTGCGCTCCGGCGAGGATGATATAAACACCACGGACTCACAGCAATACCGGGGTATTGTGAGTTGGCAGGCTAGCGAAAAGCTCGAGTTTCGTTTAAACGCATTGCGCAGAGAAACCCACCAGGATGACGGCTCGTTTGCCGACAACGACCAAGAGGCGACGCATTCAAATAGATATTTTCCCGATATTCTCGATTCCCGCACCGATATAGTTATTCTTACCAGTGAGTACGGCTTTGAATTTGCCGACCTTAGTTTAATTCTGAGCCAGCTCGATAAGGATTACCCTCAGCGGCTAGATTACTCGCAATTTTTTGGCACCTCGCAAGCGGGTATTGGCGCCTATGGTGATACGACAATTTATTCATCTCAGCCCAGTGCTGAATTGCGCCTAGTGTCAGCAGAAGCGACGCAGTCGGATTGGTGGATATTCAAAGACTGGGACTATGTGCTGGGCCTGTTTTATATAGAGAGTGATCAGTTTCTAAGTTTAGACATCGGTACTCAAGAAACCGGTAATCTCCTGCAATTAAAGGGCGATGTCTACGCCGAAGAAAAAGCCTTGTTCTTTGATATTAAGCGTAGCTTTGGTGAGCACTGGGAACTGGGTTTTGGCGGTCGTTATTTTGAACAGTCGACTACCGCCGATATTTCCACCACAGCAGATCCCGTCTCTGGCTTGGCGGGGGCTAATCCCCTGGTTGCCGCGCTAGCGCCGGTCATTAATGCCCTGCCTATTGAGTCGGGTATTGGTTTGGGGCGTGATCAGGGCGAAATCAGCGAGACGGTATTTAATCCTAAGTTTACGGTGCAGTGGCGCTATAGCGATGAATTCTCGGTATTTGGCTCTATTGTAAAAGGCTTTCGCTATGCTGGCGCCAACCAAAATCCCAGCCGCGATCCCGATGTACCTTTGTTTTTTGAATCCGATGAAATTTGGAATTATGAGCTTGGGGTGCGCACGGAATGGTTTGAAGGGGCGTTGCAGCTCGATGCCACGGTCTTTCAGCTAGAGTGGACTGATATGCAGGTCCAGCAGCGCGAGTATACTGGCGCCTTTGCGTATACCGATAACGTTGGCGGTGCGCGCAATCGTGGTTTTGAGCTAGGGATGAATATGCTGCTGCCAGCGGGTTTTTATCTTAAATTAAATGGCTCGTATGTGGATGCCCAAACCACCACCTTCTTTGATGATTTCCAAGGGCCTGCACCAGCAGGTACCGAATTACCTGGCTCGCCACCGGTCTCGGGCTCGGCGTTATTGCTGTGGGCTTATCCGTTTAGTGAGGGGCAGTTTAGTGCGACTTTGTCTTATACTTATCAAAACCGTAATTACAATAATTTGGCCCAAACCTATAAACATCCACCACTGGCGCTCGTCGGCGCTTCTGCCAATCTTAGCATGACAAACTGGCCTGGCGCGCCAGTGTTTAGTTTGATTGGCGCCAATTTAACCAATGAATTTAAGCCTGCGGTGGTCTTTGATACGCCAAACTCCGGCGGTATTTTGACGATCTTTAATCCGCCCCGCACTGTCCGTCTAGGCGTGGAATTTACCATTGGTGATATTTAATGGCCCGAATTCAAGGCAAGTACAGAGTGAGCGTGATGCGGCCGTGGCTGCGTATCTGGCTTGTGTTGGTGGGTATCGCTCTCTCTGGCGCCCTTGCCGCGGAGGATTGGCGCTTAGAGCGGGACCGCGATGGTATTCAAGTATACAGCCGCGCGGTAGCTGGCTCGCCAATTCGCGCGGTGAAAGGGATTGTGAAGATTCGTGCAGAGCTAGCTGAGGTGGTGGCTTTGTTGCAGAATCCTGAATTGCGGCCTAGCTGGGATGAGATGTGTAAGGAGTCTTATCGCCATGACTCCCCTACGACGGGGGTCGAACGTATATATGTGCATCATGATTTGCCTTGGCCGGTAACAGACCGCGACATGCTGCTGCTAACGGAGTGGCATACCGATACGGTGACTGGAGTCGTTTCAATGTCGGCCAGGGCGGTTGCTGGCGGGGTGCCCGAGTATAAAAATAGGGTGCGGGTGATCAACGCGGAGAATCGCTGGCGGATAATACCTTTGTCTGATAGCGAGCAGGAGCTGATCGCTGAGATGCATGCCGACCCCGCAGGGCCAATTCCGGCATGGTTGTTGAATTGGCTTTCGATAGATGCGCCGTTCAAAACCTTACAGCAAGTGAAAGCGGTTTTAGAAAAATGATGGCCCGCCGCTTAAACGAATAATACCGAGCAGAGTAGCTCTGCTCGGTATTAATTTGACCGGCGAACAAGCGAGGGAGCGCTAGCTTTTAGGCGCGGCGGCTTTTTTAGCAGCTGGTTTTTTGGCTGGTGCTTTTTTCACTGCGGCTTTTTTTGGGGCTGCAGTTTTTGCTGGGGCTTTCTTGGCGACGGCCTTTTTAACAGCGACTTTTTTTGCGGTCGCTTTCTTGGCTGGCGGTTTACTAGTTTTGTCAAAGTTTTTCGCGGCATCCTGAGCTGCTTTTGCCAGTGCTTTAGCGCGCTGGTAATCGCCTTTTAGGTCGGCGAGCTGCTCTTTGGCCATGATCATTAAGGCTTTGGCATCTAGCTCTAATTCTTTGGCTGCGTCTACCGCGCCGTGGGCGCGCTCGACTTGTTTGTGGATTTTAGCGTCCATACTGGCCTTGGCTTTGTGCTGTAATTCACTCAGCTTTTGCTGCTCGGCTTTTAATTTTTCACGCGCGCGTTCAGCTTGGGCTTTGGCCTTATCCATTGCCTTGTGGGCATCCGCCATTAAGCGATCGCGCAACTGTTCAAGTTTGTGTTCTAGGGATTCGATTTCTTTGCGGATCAATGCGACGGGATCCATTTTCTTATTTGCCATGTCGGTGAGCCTCTGAGGGTCGATTTTTGTTGTTAAATAAAAATCAGCAACAGCATTAACATAGCAAACTTTGCGATAATGGACAGTGAATACTGGAATGATAGGTGAAAAAAATGGATAAATTGAAAACTGATGCTATCGAAGCGGCTGCGTTTCGACGTTTATTGGCGCATTTGGATAGTCGCAAAGATGTGCAAAATATCGATTTAATGAATTTGGCGGGCTTTTGTCGCAACTGTTTATCTAAGTGGTATGTTGCCGCCGCAGAGCAAGAGGACGAAAGCATAGATTATGAAGCAGCTCGGGAGCGGGTATACGGTATGCCCTACGCTCAGTGGAAGGCTGAGTTTCAGGCTGAAGCAAGCCCAGAACAATTGGCGAGCTTTGCGAAAAAAAGCGATTAAACGGGGGCTTAAAGCCCGCCGTTTGGAATGAAACGGTTATCGGTGTTGGCGCGAATCCACAATAACATGTCGCGAGACAGCTTCTCACCGCGCTTGCGCAGGGCTTTATTAATCCAGATAGCAGGGGATTCCTTGCCGGCATCCCAGCCGCTGATTAATTTCTCGGCGCGGGTGAAAAAGCGAATTAAATCGATTAAATCGTCGTTGCTCAGTTCGGCGACTGCAGTCTGCCACTGCTCTGCAGAGAAGCGCATAAAGGCCGAGTAGCTTTGCTGCTCTTGTTCGCTAAAGGGTGCGGGTAAGGATTCGAGTTGCTCCTTGCGACTCAGGGCAATGCATTGTTGTAACCACTGCTGGTCGATACTAAGGGTGTCTTTCTCTTTTTCTGGGGTCCAGCTGCCAATCGCCATTTTTTGCCTATACCTAATACTGATGATGAGGGCTAATACGCTAGTATAACGCACAATCACGGGTGACTTGTGCTTGGTGATTTGCTATTTTACTGGCTATTTATCCAGCAGTAGGTCGCTTACCGTGAGACGCAGCGTTTGCGCAAAATAATACATTGCGACTGTGATTGTTTTTACGCCTCAGTAGAGGCGCGCGACAACCCCAGTTTGCGTGGTCGGCCCGTAGCCGTTGGTGGCGATGCGGCGCGGCGCGGCGTGATTGCGACCTGTAATTACGAGGCGCGGGCTTTTGGCGTGCATTCGGCCATGGCTACAGCAACTGCATTGCGACGTTGCCCAGATCTCGTTATTGTTACGCCAAATATGGATAAATACCGCGAGGTGGCGCTGCATATCCGCGCTATTTTTGCCCAGTATTCAGAAGTAATTGAGCCGCTTTCTCTCGATGAAGCGTATTTGGATGTAAGCGACAGCAGTGCATTTCAGGGCAGCGCAACCCGAATTGCCCAAGCAATCCGTCAACAAGTGAGTTCTGAACTTGGTATTACTATTTCTGCGGGGGTGGCCCCCAATAAATTTTTGGCCAAGGTGGCCAGTGATTGGAATAAGCCCGATGGTCTTACCGTGATTACCCCTGCGCAAGTCGATGACTTTGTTTTGAGCCTGCCCGTAGGCAAAATTCATGGTGTGGGCAAGGTGATGCAGCAGCGTATGGCCGCGCTAGATATTTACACCTGCGCCGATCTCCGTCAGCGTAGTATGGATGAGCTGCAGCGTCATTTTGGCAAGTTTGGTCAGCAGCTTTATGACTATGCGCGGGGAATAGATCACCGCGATGTTAAAACCCACCGTCAGCGTAAATCCCTGAGTGTCGAAAATACTTACGCCGAAGATATCGAGGGTGTCGAGCTGGCACTAGTGGCCTTGCCGGCCTTACTCGATGAACTCAAGCGGCGCCTGCATAAGCACGAGGGTGAAACCTTTAGCGGTGTGTTTGTGAAATTGAAGGCGGCTGATTTTAGGCAGACCACCATAGAGCGGCGCTGCGACGGCTTTCTTGAATTAGACCTGTTTGAGACCTTGCTCAAAGAAGCTTGGCTAAGAATGGAATCGTCCCTTAGGCTGATTGGTGTGGGTGTTCGCTTTGCGGCCAAACAAAATGGGGTTGCTGAACGTCGCGCTGAATATCAGTTAGATTTGTTTGATCCTGGTATATAGCCCCTCTATTTAATAGCCATGCTCCCCAGAAGTTCACCTTCGCAAGCATCATAAAAATTGGCATTGGTGATGCAGTAGATTTGCGTTCACCGTCTCCGGTAAAGCGTTTTAATTTGGCAATAAAAAAGGGAGGGCGGCAAAACCGCGCTCCCTTGTTTGCAGATTAAAAGCCCTTATTTATTAGGGCTTATCACCTGAAGCTCAACACGACGGTTGCGTTCGCGACCTGCGTCGGTGTTGTTGTCGGCAACTGGTTTCGTTTCACCGTAGCCTTTGGCTTTTTGACGTGACTCACTAATACCTTTGCCGGTCAGGTAGCGTACTACTGATTCGGCGCGAGACTGAGACAGTTTCAGGTTGTAAGCATCACTACCCACAGAGTCGGTGTGACCCATAATGATAATGTTGACGTCAGGCTCATTGGCCAGTGATTCTGCGACCTTATCAAGTACGGTCTGCGAATCCAGCATGAGTCGCGATTTGTTAAACTCAAAATGCACGCCGCTTAAAGCAACAGTCTGAGAAATTACACAGCCACGTGAATTGACTTTAAGGCCTGGCAGAGTACCGGGGCACTGGTCAATCTTGTCTGGTACACCGTCGCCGTCGCTATCCAATGGGCAGCCCTGAGCATTTACTGGAACGCCGCGTGGGGTGCCTGGGCACTGGTCAATATCATTTGGAACGCCGTCGCCGTCGTCATCAATAGAACAGCCGTTTACGTTAACCCGTGCGCCAGGAGGCGTGTTGGGGCATTGGTCGCGGAAGTTAGGGATGCCGTCGCCGTCGCTATCCAGCGGGCAGCCAGTAGCGTCAACCGGGGTGCCGCGTGGAGTGTTGGGGCATTTGTCGATGCGGTCGGGTACGCCGTCACCGTCGGAGTCGTAATTATACGGGCGCGGTTTCTCGCCAAAGGGCACCGAAATACCGATTAGGGCTGCGTAGGTGTAGAAATTATCGTCGTCAGGAAATAACGGGAGGTCTCGCTGAATACTGTCAATTTGGTAGCGAATCTCACCGCGAAGGGAGACTTTATCTAGCTCATACATAAAGCCGACGATTGCATCACTGCCGTAATCAGTTTGATTTGACGTGACGGTAGACGTTTCGTAATCAATTTCATGGTAAGTGACGCCTACGCCCATATAGGGCTGCAGTGCATCTGCGTCTAGCATAAACGCGCCACGGGGGAAATACAGAAAATCTAAGCCACCGGCAAAGCGGCTGTAGGTGTCATTTTTGGTGTTTTTTAACTCACCGTAGTTGAGGTGAGTATCAACCATGACATAGGCACTTATCGGTTTACCAATACCAATTTTGCCTTCGTTACCTGAGTCGTAATCGTCTTTATCAGCAAAGGTAGAGCCAATCATGCCATGAACACGCCAGCGGCTATCGATTACTGTTTCTTCGTCATCGGCTGCATAGGCGGAAAATGCACTGCACCCAACAGCAAGAGCAAGCGTTATATTACGCAGTTTACTCATTGATAATTTCTCCATAGCTTTGTGTTGTAAAAACGCGACCAGTTGGTCGCGTTTTTTCTATTGTTTTTAGAGAGGGAGCTCGAGGCCGGATAAGATGTCGCCCAAACCTAAGGTGTCAAGCACACCGTTAAGCGCTGTAAGATCAGGAGCTAGATCTAAGGGAAGACCTGTTTGCTCTGCAACTGTCGCTAAAGCGCCGGCCAAGGTTGCAGCTAAGTCTTCCGGATTTAAGCCTTCGAGTGCGCTAGCCAAATCCTCAGGATTAATCTCCTCTGCGCCAGGAATCATAGCCACTAAGTCGGTAATTGCGGCTATGACGTCGTCTGTTGGCAAACCTTCTCCACCACCATTGCTAAGTGCGGTGATTAAGTCGCCCACAATTGCCTGCACACCATCCAAATCGCTTGGAATAGGCACTGGCAGCTGATCTGCGCCAGGAATGGCACTGAAGTCGCCGGTTAGAATTGCATCGAGCAATGCATCAACGGGGATCTGGTTCAGCGCGTCGCCAACCGGTAGGTTAGAGATCGCTGGGTCGCCGTAGTAGCCAAGGTTAAACAGGGCAGGTAGTAACAGCTGGTTAGACAGATCGTCATTAGCCGACAGCAGTGGGTCGAAAATCTGGCAGGCAGAACCGGCCTGATCTCGCAGTGCAATGGTGCCAGCAGGCTGAATCAGCACGCTTGCGCCGTTTTCAGACAGCGGATCTGCTTCTACTGCAGGGTTGCCACCTTCGGCGGGTTTAGCGGCGGTGTACATCAGGTTTTTGTCGGCGTCGACAAACACACGAATACACATTGTTGCTATGCGGGCATCGCCTTGAGTAACTAATAACCCATTATCACTTGCACTAAACTCTGCTGGCTTGCCAGCACTGGTTAATTGCAGTGGCAGGGTGTTGAGTGTTTCGGCTGGTACGCCGGAGCCGAGGGCATCAGCAAGAGGTATTAGTGCAGCATCCAGTGGGGTGTCAGTTGGAATGCTGTCTTCTGGCAGGCCAACACCTTCGGTAATAGGCGCGATAACACAGGTTTTGTTGGTGCTGTCGTAGTAGCCAACATCGGCGGTGAATATAACGGCCTCTAGATCCGTAACAGGCCGTAATATACTGAGGTCAGCAGGATCAACAGTCGCTGGGTCGGCGCCAGCGTCTACTGCGCTTTTCAACAGAGCGTGGGCGTAGAATCTGCGGCTGCCTGGGGTAGCGCTAAAGTCAAAACCGTTTTCTTGGCTGGCGTCAGCGCTGTAGTTGCCGCTGCCAAGGCAGGAGAACTCATCAACAATCGGTGCCTGTGATGGGTCGTCTTGTTGCTGTAACAGGTACAGAGCAACTAAGCGGTCATCGATAACTTTGACAGTAACGGAATCGGCCAATGACTCTTTGTAGGTTGCGGTTAAACCAGAGCTACCAAAGATTGGGTTAGCTGGCGTGGTTGGGCTCGCGGTAGTCATTGAGTCTTGTACTGGGTTTACCTTCAGAATAGTCGGTGCGCTAACAGTCCATTTAACTGTGCTGTCGCCGCAGCGGGCTTCAGGGATGGCAGGGTCAGCGTATTTGCAAAAGGCAACGAAGTCTTGGTCTTCCTGAAGAATGCCGTATTCGATGGTGTATGTGTCGTTCGCGTTCACGGTAGCGAGGGAGCCGTCCTTATTAATGGGCTTGATGGTGATTGAGTCAACATCTGCATCGGTAAGGTTCAGCTTTAAATTGCCGGTGATGGTGCTAGTGCCGCTATTTTTATAGCTGGCGGTAACCAAGCTATTGTTTTTAGCCGTATTGTTGCGAATGGCGTTGTATGCAGCCTGGCCAATTAATGTCGCACTGCCGTCAGTTGCACTTAGGTTGGTGCTGTAAATGTCGGTTGGCGTTCCTGACCAGCTTAAAACACCGGCGCCGCGGCACTGGTAGCGATCAAATGCTTGGTTAACATTTAAGGGGTTTTCGTAGTGAAGTTTGGCAACCATTTGCAGCACTTCGCCAGCGGGTACCGTTGCTTCTGTAATGGGGGTGGTGCCGTTATCTAAGCCTTTGCAGCTTGCCAGTGGGGTAACGGTTTGGTCTAAGTCGCCGTTACCATTACAGGTTTGGCCTGCAGGGTTGACTACGACGCACACATCCACAGACTTAACCGCTGCGGGCTGAATGATGATGGTTTTAACATTAAAGGTCGCTGGGTCGTTGGTCGTGTCGTCATCATAGAGCAGTTCACAGTCGGAACCCGGAGCGATGGCGCTGATAATAACGGTAGTGGATTCCGTATTATTGATGCTATTAAAGGGGTTGGTGATGGTTGCAGCTGCCGCGGTTTGGTCGCTTGAATATTCTGCAAAGTTGAAGAAGCCTTTATTAGCGCAAAACTGGGCTTCTGCAGTGCGGTTTTCAGTCTGGGTCAGACCTTGCAGGGCTTGCAGCAACTGATAAGAAGCAGTGGCAGTCGCGTCTGCATTCAGCGGGTCGATTAGGATAAGTTCTGGGCCTTTGATTTCAGGTGCGCCTTTACGCGTGGGTGGCACAATATAAAAATATTCGCTTACTTCCTTGCTTTCACCTTCAAAAATGTAGGTGCCTGTTAAGAGAAGTTTAATCTGGCCGCTTGGCTCAGGAAGGAGCGCGGTGCTAATAATGTCTTTTACTTTGCCGGCACTTGTGAGACGAACCCCGTCAGCAAGGCCCGCATACTCTGGGTCATGGACTTCAATAGACCAAGTGGTGCCTTCGGTGACGTTCAGCTCCGGCCCAAGGTTTTTTTGAACGCCATCTGTTTGCAGAGCGACCATCCGCACGGGAAGGCCTTCGCTAGCTTTACTGTTACCTAAGCCGGCGAACTTATTTGTGCCGGAAGGGAAGTCTATGCGCAGAGATGTAGGGTCGAGCCTTGGGTTGGCACGGTCTGGGCTGCGGGCGTCACTACCGCCACCGCAAGCAACGAGCAAGCTCGCTGCGATAGCTAACGATATGCTAAGAAATTTCGTTTTCATTTATTCCCCTCCGGGAGAAGACAGCTGAAACACAAGTGAGGTGAAAATTAAAGTTTTTAGAAGTACGTAGTTTCACGGATGTGGTTGCTAAAAACAACACTATGCGCGGCTAGGTTTTGATGTTAGCGCCAATTATGTGAAAATTTCTGTGAAACAGTTTTAAAACAGGGCTTTTAAGCAAAAAAAAGCGTTGGATTTAATGATATAGGCGGGGAATGCCCTTCCGTTTGGAAGGGCAAAATTCAATTATTGATAGCTTTCGATCGGTGGGCAGGAGCAGATTAGGTTGCGATCACCGAACACATTGTCGATGCGATTCACTGTTGGCCAATATTTGTTCTCACGCAAACTACTTACTGGGAAGCCAGCTTCTTCTCTGGAGTAAGGTCGGTCCCAGTCGCCAGCAATAATATCTGCTAGGGTGTGAGGGGCATTGACCAGTGGATTATTGTCGGCGGGAAGCTGACCACTTTCGACGCGGCCTACTTCGCGGCGAATATGAATCATGGCGTCGCAGAAGCGATCTAGCTCGCGCTTGGATTCGCTCTCGGTGGGCTCAATCATCAAGGTGCCGGGTACTGGGAAGGACATGGTTGGTGCATGGAAGCCGTAATCCATTAAACGCTTGGCAATGTCTTCTTCGCTAATGCCGGTGCTTTCCTTCAAGGGCCGCAGGTCAATAATGCATTCGTGGGCGACACGGCCGTTGCGGCCGGTGTACAGCACGGGGTAGTGGTCATTGAGGCGGCTCGCCACGTAGTTGGCATTCAAAATCGCAACCTGAGTTGCTTTTTTAAGGCCTTCTGCGCCCATTAGGGCAATATAGGTCCACGATATTGGCAGAATACCCGCGCTGCCATAGGTGGCGGCCGAGACGGTGTCGTTGGTAATTTCTAGGCCTTCTACCGGAAATACCGGGTGGCTTGGCAGGAACGGTGCCAGATGGGCTTTAACGCCAATCGGGCCCATGCCGGGGCCGCCGCCGCCGTGGGGAATGCAGAATGTTTTATGCAGGTTTAAATGCGATACATCGGCGCCAAACTCGCCGGGCGCAGCTAAGCCGACAAGGGCGTTCATATTGGCGCCGTCGACATACACTTGGCCACCGTGCTGGTGGGTGATGTCGCAAATTTCGCGAATGCCTTCTTCAAATACCCCGTGAGTTGAGGGGTAGGTCACCATCAGTGCCGACAGTTGTTCGCTGTGGCGTTCGGCTTTGGCGCGCAGATCCGCGATATCGACATTGCCTAGGGCATCACAGCCAACAATCACCACGCGCATACCTGCCATGGCGGCAGATGCGGGGTTGGTGCCGTGGGCTGAGCTGGGAATTAAGCAGATGTCGCGATTAAAATCGCCGCGGCTTTCGTGGTAGCGCTTAATGGCGAGCAGGCCGGCGTATTCACCTTGCGAGCCAGCATTGGGCTGCATTGAGAATTTGTCGTAGCCGGTGCAGGCAATCAGTTGTTGTTCAAGCTCGTCGACCAGTTGTAAATAACCGGCAACTTGGCTGTTGGGTGCAAAGGGGTGAATACGGCCGAACTCCGGCCAGGTTATGGGCAGCATTTCGGTAGTGGCGTTGAGCTTCATAGTGCACGAGCCCAGTGCAATCATGGAGTGATTGAGGGCGATGTCTTTGCGCTCAAGGCGGTTCATATAGCGCAGCATTTCGGTTTCGGAGTGATACTGATTAAACACCGGATGCGTTAAATAGCTGCTGTGGCGCTGGAGCTCGCTGGCGATGCCCGGTAATTCTTGGAGGCTCTCGTCGATTGCAGCTACCGAGGGTAGGGTTTTGTCGCCGGCGAAGACCGCCCACAGCTTTTCAATGTCGGCAGCGGTGGTCGTTTCATCAAAGCTAATGCCGAGCTCGGTGGCGCCGCGGCGCAAATTAAGCAGTGCGCTTTCAGCCTTGTTTGCTAACTCGGCAGCTTGGTCACCGCACTGCACGGTGAGGGTGTCGAAGAAGTTAGTATTGCTGGCAAAGCCTAATTGTTTGAGGCCCTCGGCAAAAATACCAGTCATGCGGTTGATGCGCAGCGCGATGGTTTTTAGGCCGTCGGGGCCGTGATAAACCGCGTAGAACACCGCCATGATCGCGAGCAGGGCTTGGGATGTACAAATATTGGATGTCGCTTTTTCACGGCGAATATGTTGTTCCCGGGTTTGCATGGCCATGCGCAGGGCTTGGTTGCCACGGCTGTCTACCGAAACGCCAATGATGCGGCCCGGAATAGAGCGCTTGTAACTGTCGCTGGTGGCAAAAAACGCGGCGTGGGGGCCGCCAAAGCCCATGGGCACGCCAAAGCGCTGGGTATTGCCCACCACAATGTCGGCGCCTTGCTCGCCGGGTGGTGTCACCAATAGTAGGCTCATAATGTCGGTGGCGACTACCGTCAATGCGTCTTGTGCCTTGGCGGTGGCGGTAATGGGGCGTAAGTCGCGGATCTCGCCATTGCTGGCGGGGTTTTGAATCAACACGCCAAAACAGGGTGTGCTGGCTAGCTCGCTTTCTGCATCGCCAATATGTATTTCTAAACCCAGTGGCAGGGCGCGGGTCTGTAGTACTGCTAGCGTTTGAGGATGGCAGCTGCGATCCACAAAAAATACATTGCTCTTGTTTTTGCGCACGGCGCGTTTACACATCGCCATGGCTTCGGCGGCGGCGGTGGCTTCGTCCAATAGCGAGGCATTGGCCAATTCGAGGCCGGTCAGGTCGATAATCATTTGCTGGAAGTTCAGCAGTGCTTCAAGGCGACCTTGTGCAATCTCGGGCTGGTAGGGCGTGTACGCGGTATACCAGCCTGGATTTTCCAATACATTGCGCAGAATGACCGGCGGGGTGATGGTGTCGTAATAACCCATGCCAATAAAAGATCGGGCAATTTGGTTTTTGCTGGCGATCTCGCGCAGGCGATTTAGCGTTGCGGTTTCACTTTGTGGCGCAGGTAGCGGCATGTCGCCGCGCAGGATGGCGGCGGGAACGGTTTGTTGAATTAGCTCATCGAGTGAACTCACGCCAAGGGCGCTTAGCATGGTGCTGGTTTGCGCGGCGTCCGGGCCAATATGACGTCTCAAGAAGTCATCGCTTTGAGAGAGGGTGTTGAGGTTGTGGGTCATGCTGAGGGCTGCCTGCGTAGTAGGATTTGCGGCCGCCATTAAACCATAAAGAGGCGGGGGTTTCCTTGGCAATTTTCCCTGATTGGCGTGCTTTATTGATGCAGATCGCCGCAAATTCACTGCGCTAATCTTGGTATTTTTCTGTGGAATCGCAAACCGCATTTAAGGCCTTTTTTTACCTGACGGGCGATGCGTTTTTAATTTTATTTACACCATTGGCCGCTAATGTGTCGCAAGGCGGCTAATTTATTGAAATTAGTACTGATGAAGGCGTTTAGCGTCTCGAATCCCTTAGTTGAAGCGTTATAAGATGGTCGCTAATTGCGTAATTATGTGAGGCTCGGTGGTGCTGGTGGAACTTAAAGGGATGCTTAGGGTGTGTAGTAAGCCCGCTGTAATTGGGCTGGGTGTATTACTCGGCGCTTGTGTGCCGGTCTCGACACCGAATACCGCGCAAATACCACCGGAATACACCGCCAAAGAAGGACGCATTTCCTCGCTGGAATCGGCACTTGCCGATGCGATGATAGAAATCGAGAAAATGAAGGCCCGCACAGTCAGTAGTGGCGACGAGCTACCGGCAATTCCGCCCAATGCTGAAACTGGCCGCTGCTATGCCCGCATGCTATTGCCACCAGCCTATGTGGATAGGGTTGAGACACGCATGGTTAAAGAGGCGAGTGAGCGTCTAGAAACGGTGCCAGCAAGTTTTGCGTGGTTTGATGAGCAGGTTTTAGTGAGCGAAGAGCATGTGCGCTTAACCGTGGTGCCCGCCACCTATAAATGGCTGGAGGAGCGCACCGAAGTACTGCCCGCGCGGAGCCAACAGGTATTACTTACCCCCGCCGAGTATAAAACCGTCATGGAAGAAGTAATCGTGACCCCTGAAGAGTTGGTGTGGCAGCCTGGTCGCGGTGAAATTGAAAAAATCGATGAAGAGAGCGGCGAAATAGTTCATCAGCGGCGAATTCCGGCCAAATACAAGCAAATTAGCAAACAGGTATTGGTCGCGCCGGCGCAATATCGCAAAGAAGTGACGCCGCCGGTGTATGAGACTTTGCGCAAACGGGTGGTTGATGTTCCCGAGCACACTATTGAAGAGCTGGTGCCTGCTAAGTACAAAACCGTAAAAGTGCAGCGTGAAACAGTTCCCTCGCGTGAGGTCCGCCACCCGATAGCGCCGGTTTACAAACGCTTTACTTACCGCGAGAAAGTGGCGGATGCGCGTTTGGATTGGCGGATGATTCCCTGCGAGCGCGAGCTTAGCAAGGAGCTGGTCTACAGTGTGCAGCGTGCACTGCGTGCCAAGGGCTACGACACCGGCGGGGTTGATGGCGTATTGGGTAAATACACCTTGGCGGCGATACACGACTTCCAAAAGTCGCAGGGTTTAGCGACTGGGCGCCTATCTGTAGAGGTTTTAGAAACCTTGGGAATACCACTGCTAGCGGCGCAATAGCGCTTTGCCCGATGAGCGCTGGACAATAAAATTATCCAGCGCTGCTTGCCGATATGATTTTGTGCAGCGCACAATAGTGCATGGAATCTCTATTAACGTTACTCACTGATATTCGAGCGTGCACGGCCTGTGCTGAGCATTTACCCTTCGGCCCGCGGCCAGTGGTGGTGGCGAATACGGCTGCAAAAATTCTGATTATTGGTCAGGCGCCGGGCACTCGGGTGCATCAAACCGGTATTCCCTGGAACGACCCCTCGGGTGATCGCCTGCGGCAATGGCTGGCCATTGGCCGCGAACAGTTTTACGCCGATCCACGCTTAGCCATTATGCCTATGGGGTTTTGCTACCCCGGTAAGGGGAGGTCAGGTGATTTGCCGCCGCGCAAAGAGTGCGCGCCGCTGTGGCATGCACGCTTGTTGGCCCAGATGCCAAATGTGGAGCTGGTGTTACTGATTGGTCAGTACGCTCAGGGCTACTATTTACGCGATGGCTTCAAGACCCTGGCTGAGCGTGTTCAGCAGCACCCGCTAAAAGATCGTTATTTTCCGCTGCCTCATCCCTCGCCACGCAATCAGCTGTGGCTAAAACGTAATCCGTGGTTTGATAGTGATGTGCTGCCCTGTTTACAGGCGCGGGTGCGGACTATTTTGGAGCTTAAATGAGTAAAAAATTGGGGCCTTGGCAGCAGCTCAGTTGCCGGCAAGTCTACGAAAATCCGTGGCTGCGCTTGGAGCACCACGAGGTGAAAACACCAGCATACACCGATGGTATCTACGGCAAAATTTGTTTTAAGAACATTGCGGTAGGGGTCGTGCCTATTGATGACGAGGGCTACACCTATCTCGTTAGGCAGTATCGCTATCCACTTGAGGAGTTCAGCTGGGAAATTCCAGAAGGCGGTTGCCCTTTAACTAGCGCACCTATAGCGGCTGCGCGCCGTGAACTGCTTGAAGAAACTGGCTTGTCGGCCGCGCGGTGGTTTAAATTGCAAGATTTACACACCTCAAACTCGGTGACCGATGAGTGCGCGGTCGTTTTTATCGCTGCAGGTTTGAGTCAAGGTCAGCAAGCCCTAGAGGTCACCGAAGATATCTTGGTAGAGCGGGTGTTGCTCAGTGATGCGGTTGCTATGGCCTTGGATGGTCGTATTACCGACGGTATTAGCGTTGCCGCGCTTTTGAAAATTTATGTTTTATTGGGCCGGTTTAATGGTGAGTTGGCCGCATACTTGGCGTCGATGCCGGAACTTGCCTGAGTCGAAACGAGACGCTGCGGCGAGCGTAAACGTGTTATATCTATTTTCTCAAAAATTGCGAATAGGGTTTAACAATGAATAAGAGCAGCGAAAGTTTATTCACAAAAGTCCGCGACATATTTGTCGCACTCGCTATAGTGGCGTTCGCTGCTATACCCAGCGCATACGCTGAACCCAGTGGTAGTGCGGGCTTTAGCAAAGAGCAGGTTTTGGCTAAGGCCAATGGCTTTTTTGGAGAAACGACCGAGGGCTTGGCCAAGGCTCTTGAAAAACTATTTGCCGAGCAAGGCAGTCCGAACGCGGTTATATATGGTGAAGAAGTGTCGGCTGCTATAGGGGTTGGTGTGCGCTATGGCCAAGGCGAGGTCGAGTTGGCGGGGCAAGCTCCCGAGGCTATTTTTTGGCAGGGACCGTCCGTGGGTTTTGATATGGGCGCCAATGCGGCCAAGGTGTTTACCTTGGTCTACCATCTGAAATCGACCGACGATTTAATGCAGCGTTTTCCGGGTGTTGATGGCAGTTTTTATGTTGTGGCCGGTGTCGGGGTTAATTACCAGCAGAGCGGCGAGATGATTCTGGCGCCGATCAGAACCGGTGTGGGTTTACGTGCCGGCGCAAGTGTTGGTTATGTGCACTACACGCGCAAAAAATCGTGGCTGCCGTTTTGATCTAAAGCTACAGAGATGCTGAGGTGTTCAGCATCTCTGGCTTACTTGCTTACGGTTGGGTTTCTAGGTTTTCCTGGCTTGGTAAGTCTTCGTTGGTTTCCAATACTTCTTTAGCAGCGGCTGTGCCAGCAACTTCTGATTCGGTGGCGGGGGTGGCGGCTGGTTCTTGAGTGGTCGCGTCTGGCGCAGCCTGCAGGTGGCGGCGATACAACTCATCTAAATACACACAGAGGTGGTTGACCACAATCTGGGTGCGCAGCGAGATGCCAATTTCAAAAGCGTGTTGCGCGTCTGGCAGCTCTGCATAGGCCACGGCTTGGGTCGACTCATTCTGTAGTGCTTGGTAAAGCACCCTAGATTCTTCGACTGGCACCAAAGTGTCGGCTTCGCCGTGAATTATAAGAAACGGCGGCGCATCTTTGTGCACCCAATATAGGGGCGACGCCTGCCGCCATAACTCGGGAGATTCAGCGCGCGTTTTCTTTAAGACCTTAGCCGACACCCATTGGCTTAGGGTTTCGCTACTGCGCTGGTTTTGGCTGTTAAGAAAATCGTATACGCCGTAGAAGGGCACGCAGCCCTGCACTGTGGTGTCGATTTCCTCAAAGCCGGGCTGAAACTCGGGGGCATTGGCGCTGAGTGCTAATAAGGTTGAGAGATGACCGCCAGCGGAGCCGCCGGTGGCAATGACAAAATTGGGGTTGCCGCCGTACTGGGCAATATGTTCTTTAATCCAGCTCAGGCCGCGCTTGCAGTCGATAATATGCTCTGGAAAGGTTGAACCAGGGCTGAGGCGATATTCTACCGCTACACAGACCCAGCCATTGGCGGCCATGTGATTCATTAGCGGCAGGGCTTGCTCATTTTTGCTGCCACATTTTTCTAGCCAGGCACCGCCGTGCATTTGGTAGAGCACGGGTGCATTGGCGGGTAAATCTTTACGGTGATAAATATCAAGACGCAGGCTGCGGGTATTTACCGTGCAGTATTCGATGTTTTTGTGGCGGCTAACATTGGGGAGTCGGTAGGCAAAGGGTTTAAGCAAGCGCTGAAAATCCGGTGTCATTTGCAGCGAGTCGGCGGTATTTAAGGCTTGTTCGGGGCTGAGGCCCAAGCCGTAGCGAACCGCTTGCGCCATGATGGGGTCGGCGCGTTGGGCTCGGAAGTAGAATACGCCAATGGCCACCCAGCTGCACAGTGCAATGGCGAGGCCGAGCGCGTCGCCAAAGCCACTGAGTTCGCCAAATAAAATAATGAGCAGCGTCAGCCCGACTTCTATGGCAATAATATGAATACCGAATTCGCCAGTGAGTACACCAAAAATAAAGCTCGTCACACCCAATAGCTCGGGGCGGGATTTATAGGGGTGGTAGACATTCCATGCTGTCCAGGCCCAGAGTAGTGAAAGTAAAAACATAGGGTATCTCTCCGTAAAGTTTGTCAGCATCATAGGCTAAGCGTGTGACGATCTCTAGAAAGTCGATCGCCAGCTTAGCGGGCATTAATCTGCAGCGCTGCTGCCATAGCGAATAGCGGTGACGTAATACAGGGTTTCTCCCTTGGGAGTAGTCACTTTAACTTCATCCTCTAATAATTTTCCGAGCATGGCCCTGGCCAGGGGCGAATCCATTGATAATTTATTTTGGCTCAAGTCGAACTCATCTGGGCCAACAATCCGGTATTCATACTCGCTACAGTCGTCATCTTCAAGGGTCACCCATGCGCCGAAGAAGACTTTGTTTTGGTTGGCGGGAATATCGTTAACCACGGTGAGTTCTTCGAGGCGTTTTGTTAGAAATCGAACGCGGCTGTCGATTTCACGCAGGCGGCGCTTGCCGTAAATATAATCGCCGTTTTCAGAGCGGTCGCCATTTTTTGCCGCCTCATGAACGCTGGCGGTCACTTTGGGGCGTTCAACTTTCCACAATTGACGAACTTCTTCGCGCAAACGGCGCTCACCTTCTGGGGTGATATAGCAGGAACCTTTGGCGCGAGGTGGGCGGTAACGTGACATACTAGGCTACTGTTTTTGAGAATAATAAGGCGCTATGGTAGCGCAGCGAACACCGACAGAGGATAGCTGGAAATGAATAAATGTGTGGCCATATTGCGGAGGGTATTTTCCGTCGCGCTGAGTCTGGGCTTTGGTTTGAGCTTAAGCCTAGCGGTTCATGCCGAGGTCGCTCTGCACGGCGAGTTGAAACAGGGCGGTTTACTGTGGGGCACGCTGGCCGCTGGTAGCTCGGCTAAGCTCGATGGCACTGCGCTTGAGGTTGCGGATAACGGTGTTTTTGTTTTTGGCTTTGATCGAGACGCCAATTCAACAGCTACGCTAGAAATTTGCAGCGCTGCAGCTACCTGCCAAAAGCAAGTTTTAAACATCGCTCAGCGGCAATACGATATTCAGCGGATAACGGGCGTGCCACAGCAAACCGTCACTCCACCGGCGTCGGTATTAGAGCGTATTCGCAAAGAGGGCGCATTGGTTGCCAGTGCTCGTCAGCAGCGCTTGGCTCGACACGATTTTACCCAAACCTTTAAATGGCCGGTGCTCGGCCCTATTACGGGTGTATTCGGTTCTCAGCGTGTCTATAATGGCAGCCCTGGGCGTCCCCACTACGGTTTGGATATTGCTGCGCCTACCGGCACAACAGTAACTGCGCCTATTGATGGCGTTGTGAGTCTTGCGTATCCGGATATGTTTTATTCCGGCGGCACCTTAATTATTGATCATGGTATGGGGGTTTCATCGACCTTTATACATTTGAGTCGGGTGTTGGTGGAGGCTGGGCAGGAAATTAAACAGGGCGATGTTATTGCTGAAGTTGGCGCCACAGGGCGGGCAACTGGTCCGCATTTGGATTGGCGAATGAATTGGGCGGGCAAGCGTCTGGACCCAGCGCTGGTGATTGGGCAAATGCCAGCAAAAGATTAAGTATTACTTTAGATTAGTGTCAGCTAAATAGAATGTGCTGGCGACAGAGCTTGCATTGCTTGCTAATAGAATTTGAATTGAGAGTGCGGTAAACAATGATTGATAAGAAATTGCTAGAAATTCTGGTGTGCCCAGTGAGTAAGGCACCGCTGGACTACGATCAGCAGCGCAATGAATTGGTGTGCAAGGCCAGCGGTTTAGCCTATCCGATTCGCGATGGCATCCCAGTGATGCTCGAGTCGGAAGCGCGAGTTCTGACAACCGATGAGAAACTAGGCTAAAAAGTCGCGTTAATCCCTGATATTGGGGTGTATCTTGGCTTATTCGGCAGGATACACCTTTCCCTATTTTCGTTATACTTGCCGTTTTTTCGTCGCCGCCAATTGCCTTGCCTATCGCAAAGACACTGTTGGTGGCATAGGCCGTTGTTGCCCACGGAGTGAGAGAATTCCCATGAAAAGCGCCGCCATTCGCGAAGCCTTTATTCGTTATTTTGAAAGCAAAGCTCACACCCAAGTGGCCAGCAGCTCGCTGGTGCCGGGTAATGACCCCACCCTGTTATTTACCAATGCTGGTATGGTGCAGTTTAAAGACGCCTTTCTGGGCAGAGAAAAGCGGGGCTATGTTCGCGCGGTGAGTTCGCAGCGCTGTGTGCGCGCGGGCGGCAAGCACAATGACCTAGAAAACGTCGGTTACACCGCTCGCCACCACACTTTTTTTGAGATGCTGGGCAACTTTAGTTTTGGCGATTACTTTAAACACGACGCCATTAAATTTGCTTGGGAGTTTTTAACCTCGCCCGAGTGGATGGGCATTCCCACCGAAAAACTCTGGGTAACGGTTTACGCCGACGATGACGAAGCCTACCAAATTTGGAATGAGCAGATGGGTGTGCCCGCCGAGCGTATGGTGCGCATCGGCGACAATAAAGGCGGCAAATACGCCTCCGACAACTTCTGGTCGATGGGCGACACCGGCCCCTGCGGCCCGTGCACCGAGATTTTTTACGACCACGGCGCCGACGTAGCGGGTGGCCCGCCGGGCAGCCCCGATGAAGACGGCGACCGCTATATTGAAATTTGGAACAACGTGTTCATGCAGTTTAACCGCGACGCCGATGGCACGATGACGCCATTGCCTGCGCCCTCGGTGGATACTGGTATGGGCCTAGAGCGTATTTCTGCGGTGATGCAGGGCGTGCACAGTAATTACGAAATTGATTTGTTCCAAAATCTCATAAAAGCCACCGCTGAAGTACTTAATGTGAGCGATATTGAGCACACTTCGCTGCGGGTGATTGCCGATCATATTCGCTCGTGCGCTTTTTTGGTCTCTGATGGCGTTATTCCTTCCAATGAAGGTCGGGGCTATGTATTGCGGCGGATTATTCGCCGCGCCGCCCGTCACGCTAATAAATTGGGCGCCGAGAAAGCCTTCTTCCACAAGCTGGTGGCACCTCTAGCCTTGGAGATGGGCGAAGCTTATCCAGAGCTAGTGACTCGCCAGGCGCAAATTGAAAAGGTATTGCTGCAGGAAGAAGAGCAGTTTGCCAAAACCCTAGATCAGGGTATGAAGATTCTTGAGCAGGATTTGCAGGGATTAAGCGGCAAACAGATTCCCGGTGACACCGTATTCCGTCTCTACGACACCTATGGCTTCCCCGTTGATCTCACTGCCGACATCGCCCGCGAGCAGGGTTTGAGTTTGGATATGGACGGCTTTGAGCAAGCGATGAATGCGCAGCGTGAGCGGGCGCGCTCTGCCTCTAATTTTAAAGTCGATTTGAGCTCAGAGTTAAATATTGACGGCGAAACGGCATTCTGTGGCTATCAGAGCCTAGTTGAAGAGGGCGCAGTTGTTGCCTTGCTGCAAGATGGCCAGCGGGTAACGTCCATAAAAGAAGGTGACGCTGGCGTCATTATTCTAGATCAAACCCCGTTTTACGGGGAGTCCGGCGGTCAGGCCGGCGATGCCGGTGTACTTAGCGCCAACGGTGTGCGTTTTGAAGTGCGCGATACCCATAAATCAGCTGGTCATCACCTGCATCACGGCGTGCTGGTTAGCGGCGCTATCAAAGAAGGCGATCGCCTGCAGGCCGAAGTCGACAATAATATTCGCCAAGCAACGGCTTTGAATCACTCGGCAACCCATTTATTGCACGCGGCATTGCGTCAGGTGTTGGGTGAGCACGTCGGTCAGAAGGGCTCATTGGTCGATGCCCAGCGCCTGCGTTTTGACTTCTCGCACTTTGAAGGCGTGAGTAAAGAACAGCTCGCCGAAATTGAAGCCTTGGTAAATCAGCAAATTCGTCGGAACAGTGCTGTGCAGACCGAAATTATGGATATGGATGGTGCGGCCAAGCGTGGCGCCATGATGCTATTTGGCGAGAAATACGGCGACGAGGTTCGGGTGCTCAGCATGGGCGGCGACTTCTCTATAGAACTTTGTGGCGGCACCCACGTGCAGCGCACCGGCGATATTGGCCTGATGCGTATTGTGGCGGAATCGGGCATTGCTGCCGGCGTACGCCGCATCGAGGCGGTGACTGGCGCCACGGCGCTAGCCGTCTTCGAGCAAGCTGAAAGTGAACTGGGCCAATTGGCAGGCTTGCTTAAAACCGGCCGTGACAAACTCAGTGACAAAATTCAGCAACTGCTCACTCAGCAAAAGCAGCTCGAAAAAGAACTGTCGGCGCTGAAGGGTAAATTGGCGAGCTCGACGGGTGACGATTTACTGAATCAGTGCGAAGAATTTGCCGGCATTAAAGTATTGGTGACCAAGCTCGACGGCGCCGATGCAAAAACATTGCGCGACACCTTAGACCAGCTAAAAAATAAACTCGGTTCCGGTGTGATTCTGCTGGCCGCAGATGACGGCGGCAAAGTGGCGCTGGCGGCGGGGGTGACGAAAGACCTCACTGGCCGTTTTAAGGCGGGTGAAATAATGAAACTTGCCGCCGCAGCGGTGGGTGGCAAGGGTGGTGGCCGTCCAGACATGGCGCAGGGCGGCGGTGTTGATGTGGCGGCTATTCCTGCAGCCTTGCAGGCGGTGCGCGATTACTGTGCAGCCAAATAAGACCTTAGCTTGATCTATCTGGGTGCAAATACTACGTAAATCACGTATAGCGGCCTGTGGGTCATTTCCTTTAAATTTGATCTGGTGTTTAATGAGCGCCCTCTGAAATGGGCGTTTATTAGCAGAAGCGAATCATGAGTCTAATAGTTCAAAAATTTGGCGGTACCTCGGTAGGAACTGTTGATCGGATTAAAGCGGTAGCCAAAAAAGTTGCAGCTTTTCGTGAACAGGGCCACGACATCATCGTAGTTGTGTCGGCAATGAGCGGAGAAACCAACCGCTTGATCGACATGGCCAAGGCAATGCAGGAAGAGCCTACACCGCGTGAGTTAGACGTATTAGTGTCTACCGGTGAGCAGGTAACTATCTCTCTGCTGTGTATGGCCTTGCATGATCTGGGACAGGGTGCGAAATCGTACACTGGTACTCAGGTTCGAATATTGACCGATGAAGCGCATACCAAGGCGCGAATTCGGGATATTGATGATGCCAAGATCCGCAGCGATCTCGCTGCGGGCAATGTGGTTGTGGTGGCAGGTTTTCAGGGCGTTGATGAAAACGGCAATATTACTACCTTGGGGCGCGGTGGTTCAGATACCACTGGGGTGGCTTTGGCGGCAGCGCTGAAAGCCGATGAATGCCAAATTTATACTGATGTGGATGGGGTCTATACCACCGATCCGAGGGTGGTGAGTAATGCCCGCCGCTTGAACCGTATTACTTTTGAAGAAATGCTGGAAATGGCCAGCTTAGGTTCTAAAGTATTACAGATCCGCTCAGTAGAGTTTGCTGGTAAGTACAACGTGCCATTGCGGGTGTTGCATGCTTTCCAGGATGGACCAGGGACATTGATTAGCTTAGAGGAAAACTCGGATATGGAAAACCCGGCAATTTCGGGCATCGCTTTCACCCGTGATGAAGCGAAGATTACTGTATTAGGCGTGCCGGATACTCCGGGTTTGGCTTATCAAATCCTTGGTCCAGTAAGCGATGCAAATATTGAAGTCGACGTAATTGTACAAAACGTCGCCGAAGACAACACCACTGACCTCACCTTTACGGTCAGTCGGGGAGATATGGCAAAGACTGAAGCCATTGTGCGTAAACTGGTGAAACAAACAGGTGCGCGAGAAGTCAAAACGGATGACAAGATTGCCAAGGTGTCGCTGGTTGGCGTGGGAATGCGTTCTCACGCTGGTATTGCCAGCAAAATGTTCAAAACTCTGGCAGAGGAGTCTATTAATATTCAGCTGATCACAACCTCAGAAATAAAAATTTCTGTAGTAATTGATGAGAAGTATTTGGAACTAGCCGTTCGCTCGCTGCACGCAGCATTCGAACTGGATTCGGAGCCTAGTATTTAAATCTAAGACGCTATTTGCGCTGTGCTGCACAAGGATTCGCACCAGGGTTTGGCGTTGGGCTCTTACAAGGAGATGCCATAATGTTAATTTTAACTCGTCGTATTGGTGAGACCTTGATGGTTGGTGATGAAGTCACAGTGACTGTTTTAGGTGTAAAGGGAAATCAGGTTCGTTTGGGTGTAAATGCGCCTAAAGACATTGCGGTACACCGTGAAGAAATTTACGATCGTATTCAAAATGAAAGCAATGGAAATAAGGAATAAAGCGAAAAAAGCCGTTTAGGCCTTTGCTTATTTTCTGAGTGTGGTATTATGCCGCCCGATTCGTTGAACAGCGCTATGTGCTGATTAACGCTCTACTTTTTCAAGCCTAGCTTGTTTAGGTGGAAAATTTCCGGAGAGGTGGCCGAGTGGCTGAAGGCGCTCCCCTGCTAAGGGAGTATGGGGTTTATAGCCTCATCGAGGGTTCGAACCCCTCCCTCTCCGCCATTATTGAAAAAACCTGCTGATTTAGCAGGTTTTTTTTCGTCTGCAGTTTTTGTGTGGGCTCTACCTCATTAATGGGGGGGCACTCATCAAGCCCTGGCTATAATCCCGTCCCACCCGCAGTGGATCAGCACTCGTAATCGATAATTCTCAAAGCTCCTAAAACCATACGCTCACCGTGATGATTTCTATCTTGTTGTGAAAGCCTTCAGTAATCCCGTTACTTTTTCGAAATCGCCAGATGGCAACAATCGATGCCATCCAAGACGCTAGCGTCTTTGCTAAGGTTCGAAGTGGTGCGGGGTTCGGCTATCTCTGAGGCTTCGTGAAGGGCTGCTGCTGAGCTTTTCGTATCAATCTCATTGTGTGTGTATCTCCAGCAGCAGCGGGACGGGGTCGCTTAGCTTAATCCATTCTTGATAGTTACCGACATGAAGGCTTGGTCTTCTCGGCCTTTCGTCCAGACTGCTAAAATTGTTATTTTGCCGTTTATGGAGAAAGGCACAAAGAGCTGCAAGTCTTCGGACCGCCACTTTAAACTGGGGCTAGTGCTGTGCAGCCCTGATAGAAAGAACTCGCCAGTCCAATTCAAATTTTTAACTCGACGCTGCTTTTTCGGAAATATGCCGATTCCCTTGTTTTTATTTTTTCCCTTCCAAATATAGTCGCCGGCCCAATTTCTGTAAGCCTCGGTGGATTGGGTTGGGTCTTCACACTCTTGTATTATTAAAATATCGGCATCAAATTGCTCTAATGCGAAGAGTTTCTTCCTGAGTGCACCATTGCAATTCCAAGTGAGTATTTTCATTTTTCCGCTAACGTCCTTATTTGGCGCAATTTATGATAAATCTATCTCCCATGGGTATCTGGGGGTTTGTAGTAGCATATTATAAAAGGCTTATGGAGGAGCTATAGATGTCTGAAGCGCAGCAAATTCAAATCTATCAATCTGACGATGGGAGTGTGCAATTAGATGTCGCCTTACAGCAAGAGACCGTCTGGCTGTCTCAGGCGCAACTGGCTGAGCTGTTTGGCACTAAGCGGCCCGCTATCACCAAGCATTTAAGTAATATCTTCAAAAGCAATGAACTTGAAGAGCAAGTGGTATGTTCCATTTTGGAACATACCACTGTACATGGTGCTATAGCCGGTAAAACTCAAACGAAAACCGTTAAACACTATAATCTGGATGCAATTATCTCTGTGGGTTATCGGGTGAACTTTGCCCGTGCTACGCAATTCCGCATTTGGGCTACCAACACCCTAAAACAGCACTTGGTCCAAGGTTTCACGCTCAACCAGCGCCGGCTGAAGGAGCGCGGTATTGAATTTGAACAGGTGGTGCAGCTGCTGTCGCAAACATTAGCAAATCAGCAGTTAGTGACCGCGCAGAGCACGGCGGTATTGCAGGTGATTAATGACTATGCCCGCAGTTGGTCCTTGTTACAGGGCTACGATGAGCAGAGTATCGTTGATCAAACTGCCCGCCAAACCGACATGGCAAGGCTGGAGTTAGAACAGGTATTACCCGCCATTGCATAGTTGAAGCAGGTCTTGCTTGCCAAAGGTGAGGCCACTGAGCTGTTTGCGCAGTTGCGCGGCGATGGTCTGGCCTCGGCCCTAGGAACATTAGAGCAAGGTTTTGGCGACGAATGGTTTTATCCCAATGTGGCAAGCCGAGCCGCTCACTTGCTGTATTTTATGTACACGATGTACGGTATGCAGCGGGTGCATGGATGCACAGGAGCTGCGGTTATTAAGAATCACCCCTTGGCCGATGGTAATAAGCGCACGGGTTCGTTTTTGTGGTATCTGCGCAATAATCAGCATCTGCTGGCCAAGCCGGTTGAGGCGCTGGTTAACGACAACACCTTGGTGGCCTTGGCCTTATTGGTTGCCGAAAGTAAGCCGGATCAAAAAGAACTGATTATTCGCCTTGTGCAGCAGTTTGATAGTGCTTAAGGCTTATTGAAGGACTAATAAGTGATAACAAAAGACCAGCTGGAACAGCTCTGCCTCGCTTGGTTTTAAGCCATCGGCTACGACTATGTGTGCGGCTATGATATTGCTCCAGATGGCGACAGCCCTGAGCGCAGTGACTACTGGCAAGTCGTTTTGCATGACCGCCCGTTGGGTAGTTTACAGCGTTTAAACCCAGCTATTCCAGCCAGCACTTTAGTGCAAGTGGCTTTTCAGGTAGCTAAACCAGAATCCCCGAGCTTAATTAAAAACAATAAAACCTTTCATTCTTGCTTGTTGTAAGGCGTTAAGGTCAGCTTTAACGATGGGGCAGGGGAAGAGAAGACCTATTACGTTAAATTGGTGGATTTTGCCAATACCGCGAATAATCAGTTTTTAGTGGTGAACCAATACACGATTACCGGCAGCAAGGGTAATCGCCGCCCCTATGTGATTGTGTTTGTTAATGGCTTGCCGCTGGCGGTCTTAGAACTAAAGAACTTGCCGAAGAGGTTGATGGCCTGTAGGGGTGAGGAGGATGCGCTACTTGGCGCATAGATCTTTGTGCCGCTTAGCTAAGTTGGCCCTGTTGTTGCAATTACTCTTGGTAACGACGAAATTTTGGCGCTTTTCCGCGCTGGAAAATCCATCTTAGAAGAGAGTGGGTATGGCTGCAGCAACACAAACAATAGCGACAAACGGCTGGATGGAGAAGGTTGCCAGCAGCGGCATTGGCGTGCTGGTCATGCTTGTTGCGTGCTTGGGAATGCTGGTTATCCCGATGCCGCCATTCCTACTCGACTTGCTATTTACCTTTAATATTGCGTTGTCGCTGATCATTATTTTGGCGGTTATTTACGTCGAACGGCCCATCGATTTCTCGGTTTTCCCCACTGTATTACTGCTGGCGACCTTGCTGCGTCTGTCGTTGAACGTCGCCTCAACCCGCGTGGTGTTGCTCGAGGGTCACACTGGCCCCGGTGCGGCGGGTAAGGTTATTGAGTCTTTTGGCGAGTTTGTTATCGGCGGCAATTATGTTGTTGGTATTGTGGTGTTCATCATCTTAGTTGTTATTAACTTTGTGGTGGTGACCAAGGGTGCAGGCCGGGTATCTGAAGTAACGGCTCGATTCACCTTGGACGCGATGCCAGGCAAGCAAATGGCGATTGACTCGGATTTGAATGCCGGCCTGTTAAATCAGGAAGAGGCTAGCCGCCGCCGAGAAGAAGTGCGCACCGAGGCCGATTTCTACGGCTCCATGGACGGTGCCAGCAAGTTTGTGCGCGGTGACGCTGTGGCCGGCATCATGATTCTGTTTATTAACGTCATTGGCGGCTTGGGCGTGGGTATGAGCCAGCATGGCTTGAGCTTCGATCAAGCCATGCATAACTACACCTTGCTGACGATTGGTGACGGTTTGGTGGCGCAGCTGCCGTCACTGCTGTTATCAACGGCAGTGGCTATTATTGTTACTCGTATCTCGCGACCCCAAAATATGGGCGAGCAGATGGCGAGTCAGATGTTTGCTAACCCCAATGTGCTGTATCTCTCTGCTACCTTGCTGGGCTTAATCGGGATTATTCCCGGTATGCCAAATTTAGTGTTTTTAATGCTCGCAGCTGCCTGCGGCGGCAGTGGTTGGTGGCTGCAACACAAGAAAAAAACGGCGCAGGAATTTGTTGCAGAAGAGGAGTCTGGTGAAGAGTTAGCGATCGCGCCCCGCGAGCCCAGCGAATTGAGTTGGGATGAAGTGACGCATATGGACGTGGTGAGTTTAGAGGTTGGTTATCGCCTAATTCCCTTGGTAGACCGCAATCAGGGCGGCGAGCTGATTGGCCGTATTACGGGGGTTCGCAAGAAGCTTTCCAAGGATTTAGGGTTTTTGATTCAGCCGGTGCATATCCGCGATAATTTGGAGTTGTCGCCAGGTAGTTATCGCATTCAGTTATTGGGCGACACCATTGCCCAGGGCGATATTCAGGTTGGTAAAGATTTAGCAATTAACCCAGGCGGCGCCCAGCCTGGTCTGCGTGGCGCCACGACTAAAGACCCCGCCTTTGGTATGGATGCGATCTGGATCGACTCTAGCCAGCGCGATCAGGCGCAAACCATGGGCTATACCGTGGTGGATCCCTGCACGGTTATTGCGACTCATCTCAGCCAGGTCATTAAACAACACGCTCATGAGTTGCTGGGGCATGAAGAAGTGCAGCAGCTGTTGGATCGTTTGGCCAAGACTGACCCGCGCTTGGTAGAGAATGTGGTGCCCAAGCAATTGCCGCTGAGTATTGTGGTGAGAGTGCTGCAAAACTTACTGAAAGAGGGTGTTTCGATCCGCAGCATACGAATGATCGCCGAAAGTTTGGCGGAGCAGGCGCCGCGTAGCAAAAATCCTGACGAGTTATTGGAGGGCGTGCGGGTTGCGCTTGGGCGAATGATTGTTCAGGAAATCAATGGCTTAGAAGATGAATTGCCAGTTTCTGCGCTGGATGCCGATTTGGAACAGTTGTTGCAAGACATGCTTAGAGGCAACTCTGGCGCGGTGGGATTAGAGCCGGGGATTGCCGAGAGATTGCAAAATGAATTGGCAGATTTTAGTCACCGGCAGGAGTTATCTGGTCAGCCTGCGGTGGTTCTGGTATCGCCGTCGATTCGGGCTTGGTTGTCACGCTTTACTCGGCGGAGTGTTCCCGGATTGTCGGTTTTGTCTTACAACGAAGTACCCGATAGCAAGCAAGTGCGCCTGTTATCAACTATTGGGCAGCAAGCGCGCTTAGCGTAAGACGCAGGGCTGCAGGAGAGCGAGTATGCAAGTAAAGAAATATCGTGCTGTGGACAGCCAGCAGGCCATGCGGATGGTGCGCGCCGCCCACGGCCCCGATGCGGTGATTCTAGACTTACATACCATTGAGGGTGGTGTAGAGGTGGTGGTTAGCCTCGACGAGGCTGCTAGTCACGGCGCGGCCAGTGCTCAAGTGGCCGTTGCTGAAAATGCTGCACAACAGCTTGCTCGCCAAATTAGCCAGCAGTTTTCACCGGCGCCGCGCAGTGAGCGTACTGCGCTAGATGCCTTATTAGATCGTCAGAAAAAGAACGCGCAAATGGCGCAGGAAACTGCCGCTAGCGAACGCCAAAATCTTGGCGCTAGTCGTCAGCCCGCGCCAGAGATGCCAAACCAGCCAGTTAGCCGTGGCCAAAGTGAGCAACACCAAAGCCCGCAGCTGGCGTGGTCACAGCAGGATGAATTGCTGACCTTCAAGCAGGAGCTGTCGTCAATGAAGTCGATGCTGATGGAGCAGCTTAAAGGCCACAATTGGCAGCAAGCCAGTTTTCAGGCCCCTGAACAGCGAGAATTAAACCAGTTTCTATCGACTCTAGATATCGATCCGAGCCTGGGTAAGCGCTTGTGCGCCGAGATTCCCGCTGATGAAAGCGATTCATTGCAGCGCGAAATTTTAAAAATGCTGCTAATTAAGCAATTGCCGGTAGCGGCTCCGCCAAGTTCTGGCGCCATTTGTTTGGTTGGCCCGCAGGGCGCCGGTAAAACCACTACAATTGCAAAAATTGCGGCGCAGTATGTGTTAAATCATGGCCGCGACGGCATTGCTATACTGACTACCGATGTGGCACGGGTTGGCGCGCAGGAGCAATTGCGAGCTTATGGCCGAATTTTACAAATTCCGGTACACACCGCAGTAGATATCGAAGAGGCAGTTAAAACCTACCGTATTCTGCGCAAGAAGAAATTAGTGCTAATCGACACGGCGGGCATGTCATTTCGCGACAGCAAAGGGATTAGTGAATTGCAGCAACTAACTGCAGCGATGCAGGACGTGCAGGTGTTTGTCACCTTGCCGGCTGACGCTGAAGCCTATGTGCAAAGCGAAATTATCGATGCCTATGCGCCGTTGGCGCCGCAGGGTGCAGTAATTACAAGGATCGACGAGGCCATGCGTTTGGGTGGTGTGATCTCTAACCTAATACAGCACCGCCTACCCGTGGTTTGGTGTGCGAATGGCCCCAAAGTGCCACAAAACCTGTCGGCCGCAGATGGGACTAAACTGGTGAATATGGCCGTGCGCATGGGTCGAGCTTTTGAACTGAAGTGCCGCCCTGGGCAAGAGGTTGCCGAAACCACGCCGGCAGCTTCGCGGCCAGCGGTGAATGTGCCGCCAGCACGCCTTAGTGTGCGGGTTTGAGGCTATACTGGGTTTAGTAAATACTCTGCTGATGGGCTAAAGTGAGTGCTATTGCGTAGAGCAATCTGTGTGGTGAAGGCTTAAGATAAACTGCGGTGATGTACCAAGGGAGAAAGATAATTAAATGAGCGCAGTAAAAGTAATAGCCGTAAGCAGTGGCAAGGGTGGTGTTGGTAAAACCAATGTATCGGTAAACCTCGCTTGCCAGCTGGCGCGTCGCGGTCGGCGAGTGCTGCTGATGGATGCCGATTTGGGCTTGGCTAACGTCGATATCATGCTGGGCTTGCGGCCGAAGTGGAATTTGTCCCATGTGTTAGATGGCAAATGTGCAATTCAAGACATTCTGGTTCCTGGCCCCGTTGGTATTACCATTATTCCGGCCGCATCGGGTATTAAGAAAATGGCGGATTTAGGCGCCGCGCAACATGCCGCAATTGTGCGGTCTTTAAGTGAATTAAACGACGATTACGACGTGTTAATCGTCGATACGGCAGCGGGAATTTCCGACAGCGTAGTGACCTTCTGCCAAGCGAGTCAGTACGTTTTGGTGGTGGTGACCGACGAATTAACCTCCATGGCTGATGCCTATGCGCTGATCAAGGTAATGAATCGTGACGCGGGTATTCGCCGCTTTAAAGTGTTGCGCAATATGGTCGACAGCCAAGATCAAGCGCGCGATGGTTTTGAACGCCTTAACGAGGTGGCTCAGCGCTTTTTAGACGTGAGCTTGGAATACGCGGGTTTTGTGCCCCGCGATCCTTATTTAATTAAAGCTGACTCTCGCCAAAAAGCGGTGAGTGATTTGTATCCCGGCGCGGAATCGTCATTGGCTTTTCGTAAATTGGCCGAAACGGTAGATAAATGGGAGGGGCCAAAGGGCCCGAGCGGCAATATCGAGTTCTTCGTCGATCGTATGTTTAGCTCAGAAGACGCTGCTGAAGTCACCACAGGAGCGGCAATGTGAACGGTCACGCCGCTTATCTTAATGTGCAGAATGGCAGCCGCGAAGATCTGGTGAGCCGTCATGCGCCTTTGGTTAAGCGGATTGCCTACCACCTCGTTAGCCGGTTGCCGGCGAGTGTTGAGGTCGACGATTTGATTCAGGCGGGCATGATTGGTCTGCTCGAAGCCGGTAGTCACTACCAAGCGGATAAAGGCGCCAGTTTTGAAACCTACGCCAGTATCCGTATTCGTGGCTCGATGATCGATCAAATGCGTCAGAGCGGCTGGGCGCCGCGTTCAGTAACTCGCCAACTCCGTGAAATGTCTGAAGCGGTGCGGCGCACTGAGGCTAGATTGGGGCGTGAAGCTGCGCCCGCAGAGGTCGCTGGTGAAATGGGCGTATCCCTTGATGAGTATCACGACCTGCTGCGCGACACCAGTTCGGTGCGCCTGTTTAGTCTCGAGCAGATAGGTGAGAGCGAGCAGGAAGCGGTTGATATTGGCGGCGGCGACGATCGCTACGCGCCCTTAGAAAATATCTTGGAAGAGGATTTTCAGCAGGCCTTGGCCAGCCAAATTAACAATCTGCCCGAGCGCGAAAAACTCGTTATGGCGCTGTATTACGACAGTGGCCTAAACCTCAAGGAAATTGGTGAGGTGATGGAAGTGAGTGAGTCGCGTATTTGTCAGATTCACAGCCAGGCTATCGTGCGCTTAAAAAGTCGGCTTGGCGATTGGACGGCAGCATAATGTTGCGGAGTAGCAATTATGGAGAGTAGCCAGCAGTTCTCTTCTTTAGTCGGCAATTGGTTTAATGGCCTAGGTGAGGCATCGCTACTGGGCTTGGTGCTGAGTGTGGTCGGTATCGGCTTGTTATTGTACGCATTGAAAACACGGCGAACGGCAGTGCTTGATGCACCGCGCCCGCCAAGTGCGGAAGAATTAATTGCGACCCTTGAAAAGAAAATCGAATTGCAAAACTCAGCCATGAGCCTGCTGGGTGAACGGGTCTCGGCCTTGGAGGAGTATTTAGAAATGATCGGCTCCCGCCAGCAGCGGCAAGACGCCGATAAAAAAGACATGCGCTTTTATCAGCAGGCGATCAGCATGGTTGACAAAGGACTCAGCGCCGAAGAACTGGCCCAGCGCTGTGGTATTTCCGCTTCAGAAGCAGATTTGATTACGATGTTGTATCAGAAGACGCATTGAGCTGGCGCCTAATGCTTGATGGGAGACGGGAGGCGCAAAAGATTAAACCGTGCACTGAATTGGATTAGCGTTTTCCGTCTCCCATCAAGCGTTTAGCGATTTACTATCCTGCCTTCCGAGCATCCATCACTGCCTGACTCGCCGCACTCAGCACTGCTTGCAATGAGGCTGTTACCACATCGCGGTGCAGGGCTACGCCGATATAGCGCTGATTATTGATCGACAGGTGCACATAGGCCACGGCCTGTGAGGCGGTGCCGGTGTCCAGCGCGTGTTCGCGGTAGTCGAGCACTTCTACTTTGTCGCCAAACTCCTGCTGCCACGCGTTAGCTAGGGCGCTAATTGCACCGTCGCCATGGCCTTGCAGAGCCACTTCTTGGCCGCGATGCTGAAAACTCAGGCTCAGCTGGTCTTGGCCGTGGTTTTCGGCATTGTTCTGGCTAATGGCAAAGTGGCTTAGCTCGGTATTGCGTGCCGCTTGCAGGTAGTGCTCGTCGAACAGCTCCCAAATTTGCTTGGCGCTGACTTCGCCGGCAATTTCTTCGGCTTTGGCCTGCACTGCGCGGCTGGCGTCGATTTGCAGCCAGCGGGGCAATTGCAGTCCGTAGTCGTTTTCCAGTACCCAGCTCACGCCGCCTTTACCAGACTGGCTGTTAATGCGGATAACCGCTTCGTAGCTACGCCCCAAATCCGCGGGGTCGATTGGCAGGTAAGCAACTTGCCAGTGTTCGTCTTGGCCTTGCTTGGCCAAACACTTGCGAATAGCGTCTTGGTGGCTGCCAGAAAAGGCGGTAAACACCAGTTCACCGGCATAGGGGTGGCGGGGGTGGAGCGGAATGGTAGTGCAGTGCTCGACCACCGCTATAATTTCGTCCATATCAGCCAAGTTCAGCTCTGGATTTACGCCTTGGCTGTACAGGTTCATGGCCATGGTCACAATATCCATATTGCCGGTGCGCTCGCCATTGCCGAGCAGGGTACCTTCAACACGGTCGGCGCCGGCCATCACTGCCAGCTCGCCGGCGGCCACGCCGCAGCCGCGGTCATTGTGGGTGTGTACAGATACGCTAATGTTGTTGCGGAATTGGGTGTGGCGGCAAAACCATTCCACTTGGTCGGCAAATACATTGGGGCTGGTGCACTCCACGGTGGCCGGCAGATTAATAATGATCGGTGCGCCGGTATCCAGCCATTCAGCAATAACGGCGTCACTGACCTCTACCGCAAAATCGACCTCGGTGCTGCTAAAACTCTCGGGGGAGTATTGAAATGACCAGGATGTTTCTGGGTTGCGTGCGGCATATTCTTTTACCCAGCGCGCACCTTGCACCGCAATTGCCTTTATTCCGTCTCTGTCTAAGCTAAATACCCGCTCGCGCTGCACGGGGCTGGTGGAGTTGTAAACGTGAACAATGGCTTGTTTGGCACCTTTAAGAGCTTCGTAGCTGCGGGCGATCAATTCTTCTCGCGCTTGTGTTAGTACTTGGATAGTTACATTATCGGGAATTCGATCTCCGTCGATTAAGGCGCGCACAAAATCAAAATCTGGCTGCGAGGCAGCCGGAAAACCTACTTCTATCTGGGTGAAGCCCATTTTGACCAACAGATCCCACATCCGCAATTTTTGCTGCACAGTCATGGGCTCAACCAAAGCTTGGTTACCGTCGCGAAGATCCACAGAACACCACTGGGGCGCTTGGGTAATGGTGTTGTTTGGCCACTGGCGGTCGGGCATAACAATTGCCGGTGTTGCGCGGTATTTGCGGTGATTAAAGTCGGCCATGATAAATCTCGCTTCCTTGGGCTGTATGGGGGCTATTGGGTTTCGGGTGTTGAAGCCCAGCGGCGCTGGGCGTTTTCATTCACTCTTGTAGTGTAAGAGCTGGTTCGCGTGTTCAGTTTGCGGGGTGCTGCAAGCTGGCTGACGATGTTTGCGAAGGGGTAACTTCACGGTTCCCAGTATAGGGATAGAGCGGCAGCAGGGGATTGCGAACTTGGCGTAAAATACCTGATCAGCTTTTTATTTATTGCTGTATTGTTAGATATATTGGAATATTATGCTTATAAAGTTGAATTAGGTGGATTTATTGTGAAGTTGGATGGCTATGATAAGCGGATTCTAGAGGCTCTACAGGCCGATGGCCGGCTGAGTAATCAAGAGCTCGCCGATCGCATAGGTTTGTCACCGTCGCCCTGTTTACGGCGGGTGCGGCGATTAGAAGAGAGCGGCGTGTTGGCCGGTTATCGAGCATTGCTCAATGCGCGGGCATTAGGCCTCAACCTAATGGCGTTTATTCATATCAGTATGGATCGGCACACCCCCGAGCGTTTTGAAAATTTTGAGCGCCATGTTGGCGAGTGCCCTGAGGTTTTAGAGTGCCATTTAATTACCGGTCAAGCGGCAGATTATCTGCTGAAGGTAATCGTTGCCGACATGGATGGCTTTCAGGCCTTGTTATTAAATAAGATTACTCGAATTGATGGAGTCACCGGCGTACACTCCAGTTTTGTTATGAAGTCGCCGGTGAGTAAAACTGCCCTGCCTTTGTTGTAGTGGCTGGGGGATAAATCCTTGTTGCGGTTTGCTAGAAATTTGTCCCTAATGCGGACGGCATAGCAGCATAGGCCGCAGAAAAAACACTTTTTGATTAATTCTAAGGAGCACAGAAATGGATAGGATTTTTGCAGCAAATCTTGATGAAATCGAAGAGGGCGCTTTTTTAAACAAAACCCTTGGTGGCGCAAAAGTACTGCTGACCAAAGTGAATGGTCAGATTTGTGCAGTAGAGAACCGCTGCCCGCACCTTGGTTTGCCACTTGGCAAAGGTAAAATTTGCGATGGCGCGGTGACGTGTCCGTTTCATGGCTCAAGCTTTAATTTATTGACCGGCGAAAATATCGACTGGACCAACGCTTTTATTGGCATGCCAATGCCAGGTTGGACACACAAACTGATCGCCCTTGGCAAAGCCCCAAAAGCCCTTAATACTTTTACAGTAGAGTGTGAAGGCGAACAGGTTTTTGTAAATGTGTGAATTTCTTTAAGTACGTAATTAAGGTTCTTCATGGCTGTAGAAATTGAAGTTGTTACTATTGCTCACGCGATCCAGCAATCGGTTGCGCCGGTTTTTTTACTCGCCGGCATCGGTGGTATTCTCAACGTATTAACCAATCGTTTGGCGCGGATTATAGACCGCAGCCGTTCCTTACATCACCGTTTAGAGTCACTTAGCGCAGAGCGCGGTGCGGTGGTGCATCAGGAGTTGGCCATGCTCACTCGGCGCGCTCGCGTCGTTCATCGCTCTATTGGCTATAGCACTACCAGCGCATTGTTGGTTTGTGTGGTCATCGCCATGCTGTTTATTAGCGCCGTTATGGAATGGAATAGCAGCTTGGCAGTGGCGGCTTTATTTGTTCTTGCCATGATATTTTTGATATTCGCTCTAACGGGATTTTTACGTGAAATTCAGTTGGCAACACGGATTATGCTCAACGGGCCGTAAGGTTCGCGGCTTAGTTTCATTCATACGGCAAAGCGCGATCCATTGGAAAGTGTTCTCCATTCTGGTGGGTAATTCTTATTTGTTTTTAATAGTTGGGGCCATTCAGGCGCCAGTATTAATTTGGCTGTATTTTCGCGGAGGTGCTTGTGGCGGCAAAAATTGTGGTCGTTGGCGGCGGTGCAGGGGGCCTGCCATTGGTAACAAAATTAGGTCGTCGCTTAGGCAAAAGCGGAAAAGCGGATATTACCCTCGTTGATAGCAGCGCAAGCCATATCTGGAAGCCGCGGTTTCACGAGGTGGCCACCGGCGCTATTGATTCCGATCTGGATGCGGTCGACTACCGCGCTCACGCTTATCAAAATCACTACCACTTTGCGATGGGCCGCGTGATTGGCCTTGATCGCGAGCGGAAAGAGTTAATCCTCGCGGCAATGATAGGCCCTAGTGGTCGAGAAATTCTCCCTGAGCGGCGGCTAAGTTACGACTATTTGGTGATTGCCATCGGCAGTTTGGGCAACGACTTTAATACCGCGGGTGTGCGTGAACACTGTTTGTTTTTAGATACCCGCTTACAGGCCGACCGTTTCCATGAGCGCTTTTTAAATCATTGTATGACCGCCAATTTTAATAACAGCGCCTTATCGGTGGCGATTGTGGGTGGCGGGGCGACCGGCGTTGAACTGGCCGCTGAAATTCATCACGCGGTGGCGCTGTTAAAACTTTATGGCCATGAGCAGCTGGATCGCAGTCGCCTACAAGTGCATGTTATTGAAGCTGGACCGCGGCTATTGCCTGCGCTCAAAGAAGAGATTGCCGCTGCCGCCCAAGCTGAGCTGGAAAAAATGGGTGTGCTGGTGCACACCAATACCAAAGTGAAGGCCGCCGATGCGCAGGGCTTTGTGACCAGCGATGAGCAGCGTATTGATGGTGAGCTGCTGGTGTGGGCGGCGGGTATTAAAGCCCCCGATGTGCTCGGGTCTTTTGGGCTAGACAGCAATCGTATTAACCAATTAACCGTTAATACCACGCTGCAAACGGCAGACCCGTCAATTTTTGCAATAGGCGATTGCTGCGCCTGCGAGATGAGTGAGGGTAAAAATATTCCACCGCGCGCGCAGTCTGCCCAGCAGATGGCGATGCACACCGCCGCAAATTTAAAGCGGGCAGTTGCGGATCAGCCCCTGCAAGCGTTTAAGTATCGGGATCACGGTTCGCTGGTGTCGCTGTCTAAGTATTCTGCGCTTGGTAATTTAATGGGCGGTGTGCGCGGCGGTAGCTTCTTTATTGAAGGCTGGCTGGCACGCATGATGTACATCAGTTTATACCGTCTGCATCAAGCGGCGATTTACGGCTGGGGCCGCACCTTGATGCTGCTCTTGGCTGGCCGTTTTAATCGCCTATTACGGCCGCGCTTAAAATTGCATTAAATTGGCCTAGTGAAATACGGAATTAATGGAGACCTATGCAACAGGCGATAGCAAGCGCTGCTGAGGAGCGGGCCAAGCAATACCAGCAATGCCTAGATGGCCTTATTGCGCAGCTAGGTAAAACCTTGGTAGTGGCCCTGCCGCTGGGCTTGGGTAAACCCGTGGAGTTGATTAACGCGCTCTATGCGCGGGCTTGTCAGGACCCATCGCTGTCGTTAACGATTTTAACCGCACTGACCCTTGAGCGGCCGCGTGAGTCCGACCCTATTCGCGGGCGGCTGCTGAATCCGGTGTTTGATCGGCTCTATGCTAATTACACCGAGCCAAGCTATGCAACAGCGGTGCGCGAAGCTGCTTTGCCAGAAAATATCATTGTTCGTGAATTTTATTTTAAACCCGGTAGTCGCCTTGGTAATGCGGGGGCGCAGCAAAATTACGTGAGCTCAAATTACACCCACGCCGCCCGCGATGTGGTGGCCCAAGGCTGCAATGTGGTGATGCAACTGGTCGCTCAAGATCCCAGTAATCCACAGCGCCTGAGTATGAGCTGTAATCCCGATACCTCGTTAGAGGTGGTGCAACGTCTTACTGAACTCGGGCGTGATTTTGTCAGCGTGGGGGTAGTTCATCGCGAGCTGCCTTATATGCTTGGCGACGCGGAGGTTGACGCCACGCAATATCAGTTTTTGCTCGACACCGACGAATCTCAGCACGGCTTGTTTGTGATGCCTAAGCTGCCGCCAGTGCCGGCTGCGGATTACGCTATTGGCGTACATGCCAGTAGCCTCGTTGCCGACGGCGGCACTCTGCAACTGGGCATCGGCGCCATGAGTGATGCCATTGTGCATGGCTTGCAGTTGCGCCACAGCCGTAATGAAGACTATAGAGCCCTCCTCGAACGTTTTAAGATTGATGCGTATTGGGGCGACTTAGTTGACCGCTGGGGTGGTCGCGCGCCCTTTAAGGAGGGCTTGTACGGCGCCACCGAAATGTTTGTTGAAGGGTTTTGGCAACTTTTTAACAGTGGAATATTGCGCCGCGAGGTTTATGATTTTTGGGCTTTGCAAACCCTAATTAATGACGGTGTTTGCGACCCCCAGGCGCTGAGTGCCAATACCATTCGCGCAATGGCGGAATTGGGCGTAAGAGAGTTGCGGGGCAATGATTTTGCAGTATTGCAGTATCACGGTTATTTTTCTGCCGAGTGCCAATACCACGAAGGCTATATTACTGCCCCCGATGGCGAATCCTTTCCTGCGAATATGGCCAATCCCAAGAGTCAGCGCATTATTGCTGAAAAGTGTTTAGGCACTGAGCTTTGCAATGGCAAGGTTTTACATGGCGGTTTCTTTTTGGGCAGTGCCGAGTTCTATCGTGGCTTACGCACAATGAGTGATACTGAACGCGCTAAATTAGCCATGTGCAGCGTCGGGAAAATTAATCAGTTAGATTTTAATCCGCGTTTGTACCAGGCCCAGCGGCGCAAAGCGCGTTTTATCAATACCGGATTAAACGTGAGTCTGCAGGGTGCTGTGGCTTCAGATACCCTAGGTTCAGGACAGGTGGTGTCGGGGGTGGGTGGCCAGTACAACTTTGTGGCGATGGCGCACCAGTTAACTGATGGCCGTTCGATACTGATGATTAGAGCGAGTCGCGGCGAAGGCCGACGCTTGTTGTCTAATATTGTAGAAAGTTTTTCAAGCTGCACGATTCCCCGACATTTACGCGATATTGTAATTACTGAGTACGGCATTGCTGACCTGCGCTCTAAAACCGATGAGCAGGTTATTAAGGCCTTGCTGAATATTGCCGATTCGCGTTTTCAGGGTGATTTAATGCGCAGCGCTAAAGCCGCTGGCAAATTGGCGAAAGATTACCAGTTGCCGGTTGAATTTAGCGATAACACTGCTGCACGAATACGGGAAAGTGTGGCGTGGGCAAAAAACCGAGATATGTTGCCAAATTATCCCTTTGGTTGTGATTTTAGCGCCGATGAATTGTATGCAGGTACAGTACTGAAAAAATTATCGGGTTTAAGCTGGTGGCAGCTCACACTATTGCTGTTACGGCGGTGTGAGTGTAGCCAAGAAGCTGATAGAGTGCTGCGAGTTTTAGGATTAAAGGACGTGCGCGGGATCAAAAATCGCGCCTTAAGACACTTGGTTATTGGTGTAGTTGCTGGATTTTCCAGCAAACTAGGCTCTAACGATTAAGATTAATTGCGATATAGGTCACAAACCTGACGCTTTTTTGTAAGTTTTTTAGAACTATAAAATTTAATTATCTTTTTGATTTTTATGGCTTTTGTTTGCTTGGCGACGCGCAATTACGAGTATATACCCACTGCCATTTTCTTCAATTATTAACTATTGTACATCTCAGGATCACTACTACTGTTGTGCAGAGCTCACAGAATAAAACAGTAGTATGGCAACCATAGAAGCGAGTCAGCCATGAACAATAAATTACTTCCTAGTGTGTTTTTCTGTTTAATGAGTTCAGCGGCCCTAACCGCCACTGCCGAAGCGGAAAAGTGTTTGGACTGGGATGTGCAGAATTTTCCGGCCAGTTCAGAGCAGTCTAGTTGTGCTTATTTTAATCAAGACAAAGTCTCAACTCGCTTTGTGGTGAGAAATAGTTGTGATATTAAAATTAATGGCGTATTCACTTACTTTAAAGACGATATTAGTAAAAAGTCAGTGATGAGTGTGCAGTCATTTAGTGTTGACCCAGGCCAAACAGAAGAAGTTGCAAACCCCTGTGATATGCATAACGAAAGCGCTTATCAGGTGTCGCAGGTTAGCTACTAAACACAGCTTGTGTAGAGAGGGCCTATAGTAATAAGGTTACTGCACAGAATAAAAAAAGCCCCGCAGTGTAAGCTGCGGGGCTTTTTTTGGTAATAAGTGAGGGATTAGCGAACGGTAAAACGCTCTAGATCCATGCCCATTACACTGTCAGTGCTACTGCCCATTGATCCGCCGTGCGCTTTGGCACGTGGTAGCAAACGTGAGAAGTAGAACTCGGCGGTTTCTAATTTGGCTTGGTAGAAAGCCGCATCGCCTTCGCCGCTGGCCAATTTAGTGGCCGCAACTTCAGCCATCATTGCCCAGTAGTAAGCCATCGACAAATAGCCGCTGTACATCAAAAAGTCGTAAGACGCTGCACCGACTGCATCGCGGTTTTTAGAAGCGCGAGCAACCATTTTTACGGTGTGCCAGTTCCATGCAACAGTGTAACCGATCAGTTTTGCAGAGTAACCGCGACGCTTGCCGCCAAGCAGGTTTTTAAAGCCAAACTTATAGAGTTTCTTGCAGAATCCGCCGTAGAGTTTGAATCCGTCCAGTACAACTTTGCGGCCAATCAAATCCATGGCTTGAATGCCGGTAGTACCTTCATACAAGGTGGCGATACGGGCATCGCGGTAGATCTGTTCCATGCCGTGTTCTTTGATGTAACCATGACCACCAAAAACCTGCATTGCATTACTTGCTGATTCCAGACCTGTTTCGGTCAAGAAAGCTTTTAAAATAGGGGTTAAAAAGCCCAGCTCATTTTCAGCAGCATCGCGCTCTTCTTGAGTGTCGGCCTGCACCATGTGGTCAGAATATTTAGCCGCGTCATAGATCATGGCGCGACCACCTTCAGCAAAGGCTTTGGCGGTGAGCAGCATGCGGCGCACGTCTGGGTGATGAATAATGGCATCACCTGGTTTGTCTGGATTTTTAGTGCCCGACAGTGAACGCATTGAATAGCGGTCCATGGCGTATGGCAGGGCGTTTTGGTAAGCCAATTCTGATGCTGCCAAGCCTTGAATTGCCGTGCCGATCCGCGCGGTGTTCATAAAGGTGAACATAGCGTTTAGACCGGCATTTTCGGTACCCAGCATATAACCGGTGGCGTCATCAAAGTTGATTACACAGGTCGCATTGCCGTGAATACCCATTTTGTGCTCAATGCTGCCGCACTTAACGTTGTTGCGCTCGCCAAGGCTGCCGTCAGCGTTTACGTGGAACTTGGGCACAATAAACAGCGAGATACCTTTGGTGCCCTCAGGCGCGCCAGGGGTACGTGCAAGTACGATGTGAATAATGTTTTCGGTCAGGTCGTGCTCACCGGCAGAGATAAAGATTTTACTGCCAGTCAGCTTATAGCTGCCGTCGGGCTGAGGATCAGCCTTGCTTTTCATTTGGCCAAGATCCGAGCCGCAGTGGGCTTCGGTTAAGCACATGGTGCCGGTCCAGGTGCCGTCGCAAAGCTTGGGCATATACTGGTTTTTTTGCTCTTCAGTACCGTGTACATATACGGTATTCATTGCGCCAAGACTCAGGCCTGGGTACATGCCCCAAGACCAGTTGGCGGTACCAATTAATTCCGATTTAATTAGGCCCAGTGACATTGGCAGGCCTTGGCCGCCGTATTCAGTGGGGTGTGACAATCCCTGCCAGCCACCGTCTATCCACATTTGGTAGGCTTCTTTGAAGCCGGTAGGAGTGGAGACGTCGCCGTCATTCCAAGTACAACCCTCTTCATCACCCACTTTATTAAGGGGCGATAGCACTTCTTCGGCAAATTTGGCCGCTTCTGCGGTAATGGCTTCAACCATGTCTGGTGTGGCTTCGGCGCCAGCAGCAATGGTTTTGTAGTGGGCCTGGTAGTCTAAGACTTCATTAAGGACGAAGTCGATGTCTCTAACTGGCGCTTTAAATGTGGTCATATGTAGCCTCTGTACTTATTCCCAAGATACGGGGTATTTCGTTAACGCGATGGAGCATAGCGGATGCGACTAGGTGGGCAATTGGCCGCATCTGCTCGGTGTGCTGACGCTGCGGTCAATTTACGGGTGTTTATGGGTAGTAGCGGCCTATCTGGCTGGCTAAGTAGTTATCCTGTTTCGTACCATAGCGCTGAATTCGATCCCCGCTCGAATAGTTATGTTGCTGTGCGGGCCTTGTTTTTATCATCTTGTTTGCAAGGCGTTACGTCGGTCTTGAGCCGGATCGTTACTAGGGTGATACTGGACATTGTTCTACCGCTTTATTCCCACGTTTAATATGGGGACACACTTGGTATGGGGGCACAATGCAAATTGAATACTCAGTATGCCTAGAGCGTCATCCGCTGCCGGTGGGGGGGTATTTGGCCCAGCTCACCCTCAATGCGCCTGCGCGCATCAACGCTTTGACCCTAGAAACCGTCACCTTATTACACCGGCTATTAACAGAGCTTCGCGATGACCCCGAGGCGGTGGCGGTTTTTTTTGATGGCGCTGGCGCCCGAGGTTTTTGTGTGGGCGCCGATGCCTTGCGAATTCGCGCTTCTGCGCTAGCCAATCCCGGTGGCGCGGCGGTGGAGGCAGAAGCCTTTTTTGCCCATGAATACGCGGCGGCGTATTTAATTCATAGCTTTCCGAAACCGGTGGTGTGCTGGGGAAACGGTATTGTGATGGGCGCCGGACTGGGATTGATGGTGGGTGCCAGTCATCGCATTGTAACGGAGAGTAGTCGGATCGCGATGCCAGAAATTAGCATCGGTTTATTTCCCAATGTGGGGGCGAGTTGGTTTTTAGGGCAAATGCCGGGGCGCAGCGGTTTGTTTACTGCTTTGACTGGGGTCGAGCTGTCGCCCGCCGACGCGCTTTATGCTGGGTTGGCGGATTACTGCCTTACCGACAATAGTAAAGCCTTGGTATTGCGTAAATTGCTACAGCTGGATTGGTGCGATGATCCAGAGTGGAATGCGGAGTGCCTCACCGAGTGCCTGACCGATATCGAAGCCGAACAAGGCGCTGGACTAGGCGCCGCATCGTTAAAGGATTACCGAGGCTGGATAGATGAGGTGTGCGGGCAGCCCTCAGCGTCGGCGGTAATTAAGAGTATCTGTCAGTATCGCGGCACCGATCCTTGGCTTAGTAAGGCGGCACGAGGTCTTGCGACGGGGGCAGCGAGCACCGCCAAATTAATATTTCGGCAATTAGATACCGGTCGCGGCTTAAGTTTGCTTGAGGTGTTTCGCATGGAGTTGGTGTTGTCGGCAAACAGAGTGCGCGATCCTGAGTTTGCCGAGGGTGTTAGGGCGCGCTTAATAGATCGCGATCGCGACCCACGCTGGTGTTACAGCGGTATCGAGCAGGTGCCCGAGCTAGAGATGGAGGCGATGTTCAAGTCGCCGTGGGCAACGTGTCCCCTTGGTGAATTGCTGTAAGCTGGCTCTGATGTAGCCGGCTTAAACTTGCTAGGGCGACAATAGCGCCAAGCATAGCCATTGCCATATCGGATTGGGTGTCCCAAACATAGCCTTGGGTGCCTAGAAAAGCTTCGGCATCTTCGCCGCTAAGCTCCGCGACCCACCATTCAATTAACTCGTAAAATGCGCTTATGCCCAAGCAAATAAGCACAATTACACTGCCTAGCCAGCGCGGCTTGGCAATAACCTGATGCCTGAGGAACAGCTCGCGACAGACCATGGCGGGTACAAAGCCCTGCGCAAAGTGGCCGAGCTTGTCGTAGTGATTGCGCTGCCAGTCGAATTGCTCGGCCAAATAGTCAAACAGCGGAACCTCGGCGTAGGTGTAGTGGCCGCCAATCATCAGAATCACACTGTGGGTGAGAATTAGGGTGTAGAGCAGAGGGGTTAAGGGAAAGTGTGTGCGGCTGGCCGCCATAATGGCTAGGGCGATTAGCGCCGGAATAACCTCTAGTACCCAAGTGAAATGATCTTTGGGATTGATGCCCGACCAGAGCAAGGTGGCAGCGAATATCCCCAGCCAGCACAGTGTCTTCATGCTTATTCCTTTCTTTGGGTTGCTAGCTTAAATATCTTGATCGCGCATCTGCTGCTCGCGGCGCTCAACATCTTTTTGGAGCTGCTGCTCCATCTGCTGCGCTGAGTTTAAACCCTGCTGCTGGGGAGCGCTTAATACGGTGGCTGGGGCCTTGTTGTCTGTTGCTTCACTGCAGCCACTTATTAATAGTGCGAGGCTAATAAAAAGCACTGCGGCGCCTGTTGACGCCGCGCTTGGGTAATTTACAGCAGGGTTTCGCACGGTGGTTCTCCGATTTTATCCGGCGTTATCGCCGATAAGATCGGCGATTTACAGCAGGCTAGCGAGAAAAGGGTCAAGCTTTGGATGTTGAGTTTGCACGTGTTGCACGCCGCGCGCCAAAATTTTATCGGCGTTTACCGGCCCCAAATTCTCACACAGTAGCACATAGTACTGGTTGAGCAGCTTCTGCAGAAGAGCTGGAGGCGCAGTGCCCAGTTCCAAGGGCTCGCGGTTGCCCAGCCAGCGCTGCAGCGCTTCTAGTATTGTTAAGGGTAATTGCCGTTGGCGCAGCGCGGCAAACAATTCGATTCTGAGCTTGTGTTGCTGGCTGTCGTCAACTTGACTCATCATGGCCAGCATTAGCTCGGCAAAGGCCTGACTGGCCGAGGCCGACTCCACATGCTTGGTGCTGGTGCTGGTGTTACTGCCGCCACGGGGGTCGGCCAGAAGCTCGGTGCTGTCCTGCCCCATGGCATGCAATAAACTGCGTAGAATAGTCGCGCGCTTATCTTTTAAGCCGGTGTTTTGGCAAATGTCGGCTACATAGCGTTGCAGGGCGAGGCTGGGTTGGTCGGCGTAGCGATTCTCCCAGTGGCTAACGGCTTTGAGTAGTGCGGCTTCATCCAAAAAGGGATTGAGTCCGGTGTATATAGCGCGACGCCGGTCGCTAAGGCTACGCTTAGTCATTAGCGTAAATCCATATTGGTGGCGCGGGCGGCAGTGTAGGCGATATTGCCGGAGTCGAATTCGGGGTAGCCAATTTCTGCGTGCTCGCTTAAATCCAGACCGCGTTGCTCGTGCTGTGCTGGCGCGCGCAGGCCCATCACTATGTCGATTGCGAAATACATAATGAGCGCGCTGCAGAATGTCCAAATAAAGCAGGCGGCAATACCAATTAGCTGCACGGTTATAAGGTGGCCGTCAAAGAGATTGCCGGTGTAGAACATACCTGCAGCGAGGGTTCCCCACGCGCCCGCAAAGCCGTGGGCTGAGACCGCACCCACCACATCATCTAAACGCATGCGCAGCATCAGCTGCGCGCCAAGGGTGCAGACCACACCACCAATGGCGCCGGTTAGCGCAGCGTACACCGGCAGCATGGTGGCGCAGCCCGCCGTAATGGCGACGAGGCCTGCAATACTGCCGTTCACTGTTTCAGTGAGTAAAATTGGCCGGCGCATGACGACCGCGAGTAGCATGCTAGCCGTGGCGCCAGCCGCCGCAGCGAGCTGAGTATTAAGGTTGATTAAACCAATATCAGTTGAGGCGGCGAGGGTGGAGCCGCCATTAAACCCGAACCAGCCAAACCACAGAATAAAGCCGCCGAGTGCTACAAAGGTTAAGTTGTGGCCGCGCAATTCGCGGGGCCGCCCCTGTTTGTCAAAGCGGCCTAGGCGTGGGCCTAATATAATGATGCCGGCTAGTGCCGTCCACGCGCCTACCGAATGAACCACGGTTGAACCCGCAAAATCGATAAAGCCTAATTTCGCCAGCCAGCCATCGGCATTCCACACCCAGCTACCAAATATTGGGTAGATCACCGCCGTGATAAACAGCGCGCCAACCAGATAGGCGTCAAAGCGGGTGCGTTCGGCCATGGCGCCGCTGGCGATGGTTACGGCGGTAGCGGCAAACATGGTTTGAAAGAGTAATACCCCGTAGGTGCTTGGGTCGCTGTCGTTAATAAGGAATAGGTCGGTGCCGATCAGGCCACTGGGGTTGCTGCCAAACATGAGGCCGTAACCCAGTGCCCAAAAAATCAAGGTGCCTAGGCACACATCCATATAGTTTTTCATCACCACGTTTAGGGCGTTTTTACTTCTAGACATACCGCATTCCAAAAGTGCGAAACCGGCCTGCATTAAAAACACCAGCGCACTGGCAGTGACTAGCCATATCATATCGGTGGCGGGATCGCCGTCGGCAGCAAAGGCAAAAGGGGAGAAAAACAGTATGCTTAATGCAAAGGTGTGGTGCATTTTTTTCATTTGAAACCTTATTTCATAAGGTGGCTGCACACATAATCGGCGCAGCCCTTAACTAGCGTTATTGCAACTGCTATGCCACATATTATTGGTTCGAGAAGTTGTTGCGGTCTGTGGAACTTTGGCGTTTTTGCCGTCAGTATTTGGCAAATAGAGGGATTTCAAGCATCGTTATGGTGCAAAAAATATATGTTGGCTTAGGTGTGGTGCGCGCTCACGCATGTTGGTGGTGCCATATCTTGAATAGGGTATTCCTATCATTGTCATGGATTTAATTTGTTATATATATTGATGACGAGAGCTTATTATTGATACGTGTTCACCTTCGACACGAATAAAAGCCCACTGGGGTTTGAATGGTATTTAGAGGCTCGCCAGCATGAAAAAGACAATCAGCTTTGCCATGATGCATTTTAGCGTCGCATTTTCGGTAGCCTACCTGCTCACTGGCAGCGCGGTAATTGGTGGCATGCTGGCTTTGGTCGAGCCAGCAGTGAATACCGTGGTGTTTTATTTTCATGAAAAGGCGTGGGCGCGTATAGAGAGTAGCCCTAGAGCGCTGCGCAACGATGCCGGAACCATGATGAGTTTTAGTAGTTAGGGCCGGTTTAGTTGATTGCGCTCTTTATCAAGGCAATGACCAGCATTACGCCAACCAGCGGTAATATCCAGCGGCTAATTTTAGCTTGTTGTTCGGGATTTGCCTTTGGCGCAAAGCGTTCTAATAGCGGAATGATCACAACTAAGCTTAGCGCGAGTATGGCCAGTAGGCTGAGTAAAGTCGTCATGTTGAGTAGCCTTTAGCGTTGAAGGTATGCGAAGTTTATTAGCGTGGACGAGTGTAACAGGACGGGCTTGGCTTGTTTGGAATGGTGGGCTAATTTGCGGCGTCAATGAAAGTCATGGGAGCTAGCGTCTACCCGCATAAGATGATCGTGGCTTTCAATACTAAAGGCCACTACATGAATCACCGGTGTGGCGTGACCGCTCGCGGCCTTTTGCACACAACCTTTTACAATCAGCACTTGGCCTTGCAATAAGGCCTTTTTATAGCGCTCCTGTACCATCGGCCACACAATAATATTGCTGTTGCCGGTTTCATCTTCCAAGGTTACAAACATCACCCCAGAGGCGCTGCCGGGTCGCTGTCGGCAACTGACTAAACCACCGATGCGAATAAAGCAGCCGTTATCAATATTTTTTAAATCCTCTGCGCGGGCGCAGTTTGCAAATAGCGTGTGGGCGCGCAGCAGAGCCAGCGGATGCCGTCGCAGGCTGAGACCCGTGTGGCGATAGTCGCTGAGTACCTCGTCGGTTTCGGCGGGGGCCTTAAGCTTGGTAGTCTCGCTTTGCGGCGAGGCTAGATTAGCCAAAGGGGTGGGGGCTTGCCAGGCACTGATTTCCCACAGGCTTTGATAGCGGTGTAAATTAAAACAGTGAAAGGCATCGGCCTGCACCAGTTGCTGCCAGTACTGCTTGGCGGTGCGCAGCCGCGTACAGAAGTCGTCAATGCTGTGAAAGAGCGCGTCTTGCCGCACTTGGCAAAGCTGGGTGGCGCTGCTCTTGGGCAAGCCTTTAACTAAACGTAAGCCGAGGCGCAGGGCGGGGGTGGCAGCGTCACCCTCAAGGCGATGATCCCAGTCGCTGTGATTAATACAAATAGGCCGCACCTCAATGCCGTGGCGACTGGCATCTTGTATGAGTTGCGATGGCGAGTAAAAGCCCATGGGCTGGCTGTTTAAGAGGCCGCAGTAAAACGCGGCGGGGTAGTGGCATTTAAGCCATGCCGAGGCGTAGGCGAGCAGGGCGAAGCTGGCGGAGTGAGATTCGGGAAAACCGTAGGCGCCAAAGCCCTTCATCTGGCTAAACAGTCGCTCGGCAAAGTCTTCGCTATAGCCGCGCTCGCGCATACCGTCGACTAGCTTGCTGCGAAACCCAGCTAAATCACCGTTTTTGCCCCAGCTTGCCATCGCCCGCCGCAGTTGATCGGCCTCGCCGCCACTAAAACCCGCGGCGACCATTGCCAGCTGAATAACCTGCTCCTGAAATACCGGTACGCCGAGGGTGCGTTTTAATACGCGGGCGATGGCGTCGTTTTCATATTCTACGGCTTCCAAGCCCTGGCGCCGCTGTAAAAACGGGTGGACCATACCGCCTTGAATGGGGCCGGGCCGAACAATGGCGATTTGAATAACCAAATCGTAAAAGGTACGGGGCTGCAGGCGGGGCAGCATGGTCATTTGCGCGCGGGATTCTATTTGAAATACCCCCACGCTGTCGGCGGTACACAGCATTTGGTAGGTGGCGGGGTCTTCGGCGGGAATATCACTGAGTTGCCGAATTGCGCCGCCCGAGGCGCTGATATAGCCGAGGCTTTTGCGCAGGGCGCTGAGCATGCCCAAGGCCAGCACATCAATTTTCATCATCCCGAGGGCTTCTAAATCTTCTTTGTCCCACTGAATAATGGTGCGCTCGGGCATGGCGGCATTTTCTATGGGCACCAAGCTGGCGATGGGGTCGCGGGTAATCACAAAGCCGCCAACGTGTTGGGATAAATGCCGGGGGAAGCCCAGAATCTCATTGAGCAAGCTCATAAACTGCTGCACCGGCACGCTGGCGGTATCGAACTGACTTTCTTCTAGGCGCTGAATAAAGGTGTTTTTGTCGTCCCACCAGGCCATATTGGCCGACAGTTTTTGCAGTAAATAATCGTCGAGCCCAAGGGCTTTGCCCACATCGCGCACGGCGCTGCGCCGCCGGTAACTAATAATCGTAGCGGCGAGGGCGGCGTGCTGGCGGCCGTATTTTTTATAAATATATTGAATAACTTCTTCGCGGCGCTCGTGCTCAAAATCAACGTCGATATCTGGCGGCTCGTCGCGCTCGCGAGAGATAAATCGTTCAAATAATAACTGCCCTCGCGAGGGGTCTACCTCGGTAATAAACAGGCAGTAACACACCGCAGAATTAGCTGCCGAACCGCGACCTTGGCAGAGAATATTTTGGTTGCGGGCAAACTGCACAATGTCGTAAACCGTTAAAAAATAATGCTCGTAGCGCAGCTCGGCAATTAAGCCCAACTCCTTGTCGATTAGGCTTTTAACCAGCTCGGGTACGCCTTTAGGCCAGCGGCGCTGGGCACCGTGCAAGGTGATTTCACGTAGAAATTCGCTGGCGTTTTTATGTTTGGGCACCACCTCGTTGGGGTACTGATAGCGCAGCTCGGCGAGACTAAACGTGCAGCGCTCGGCAATAGCGATACTCTCGGTGAGCAAACCGGCGGGGTAGTCGCGCTGCAGCAGCGGCAGGGGTTTAAGATAGTATTCACTATTGGCCTGCACTTGGCTGCCAAGGCCCTGCACCGAGGTGTTAAGACGAATCGCGCTGAGCACATCTTGCAAGGGTTTACGCTGGCGGCAATGCATATGCACATTGCCGCAGGCGACCATATTAATGCCGTGGTGGCGTGCTATTTGGTAGCGTTTAAAATAGTAAGGTTCGGCCTGCTGTTGGCCGTGAAAGTTAATGCCCAGCCACAGCCGATCGCCAAAATACTGCTTCAGGGTAGTTACGTGATCTTCGGTTTGATCGGGGTTAATCCAAATCGCAAAGCAGTGCTGGCTGTAGCGTCGCAAGTCGCCTAAGTTTAATTGGTAGTTGCCCTTGCCGCTGTGTAGGCGGGCGCGACTGATCAGCGCGCACAGCTCGGTATAAGCCTGTTTGACGGGCGCAAGCAAGACCAAGTGAACGCCTTCGTCGAGCATAAATTCGGCGCCGCAAATGAGTTTAATATTGTGCTCACGGCTGGCGCGGTAGGCCCGCACAATCCCCGACAGCGAACACTCGTCGGTAATGGCAATGGCAGTATAGCCAAGCTCAGCGGCGCTAGCGATCAGCTCTTGAGGGTGGGAGGCGCCGCGCAAAAAACTAAAATTGCTCAGGCAGTGAAGCTCGGCGTAAAACGCGGCGGCGGTATTTGTTTTAGGCATGGGCTTAAGCGAAAAAACCGTGCAAATACCAGCGCCGGTTTAGACAGTCTTTAAACACCCAACACAGCGCGCCGTGCTGGTGGCGGGCAATATAATAGTCGCGGGTTTGACGCTGTTGCCACCACTGGCCGTCGAAGCGTTCTGGTCCTTGTAATAAGTGCAACTCGCCCTGCCAAAATAAGCCCTCGGTGGTTTCGGTAATGGCTTCTGGTGGATGGCATAAGCAGTTGGGGCGAATTAGCTCGGTGGTGCTTGGGGCTGTAGTTTGTTGGGCGGCAACCGGTTTTAAGATCGGCTTTAACTTGCTTTGGCTAGGTGCCGATGCAGATGTATGAGCATCGCGCAGCACCCAATTTAATTCCGGTAGATGGGCGTCTTGTAAACTAAATAGGTGGCAGCGTTGGGCGCCTAATCTGAGCCTTAGCTTGTCTAATACCTGCGCGGCTTTTTCTTGATGCTTGCTGTGATTGGCGGTATCGAATAATTGATCGCTGTGTTGCTCATTGCCAATAAATTGCGTGCAGCTAAGGCTTAGGCTTTCTACTGGGCCCTGCAAGCTGAGGCGTTCTAGGCGTAGCATGACCAATTCAATCAAGCTGCGCCGATCAAAATGGCGATGGCTCAGATCTAAAGACCATGCTTCTCTGCTGCCATCCAAATAGTGGAAGGTCCATTCTAAGTCGCGGTTTAGGCATTGCCGCAGGCGTAGATAGTGTTCCAGCTCACTTAGCAGGGCCGAGATCGGAAAACGCAGTTGCTGTTTGCTGTGTAGGCCGCCGTCAAAATGACGCTGTGCGTGGAAGGTTTCTGGGGGCGTAAACTTGGGTCGAATGTCGGGCTGCTCGCCCTGTAATTTAGCCAGTACGGTGACGATGTTTTTGCCAAAGCGGCGCTCAAGGGCGGCGCGGGGCAGGGCTTGGATATTGCCCAGTGTGTGCATACCCATTTCCTGCAAGGTATTCAAGGTTTTGGGTGCCAGCGGCAATAGGCCAATGGGCAGTTCGCGCAGGGCATTGTCTAATGCGGTGCGGTGCAGCTGGCCCGCGCCATTCACTAAGTTCGCTGGGCTTAGATTTTGGTGGCTGAGCAATTCCGCCGCCAATGGCGTGTGGGCAATGCCCAGTTGCACGCTAAGCCCACGGCGCCGAAAGGCGCTAATAAACTTGCGGTAGAGCCGCGCTAAATTTTTAAATAGACGCAGTGATGCCCCCAGTTCTAGCAACACTGCATTGGGCGGGCAAAGGCAGACATCGCCGCTAAAACGGTAGGCCCAGAGCGCGATATTGGCTAAGTGCTGTTGCTCGCGTTGCTCGTCGCGGGGGCGAAGTTCAAGCTTGTTGCTCAGGCTCAATGCGCTAGCCACCGACATGCCCGCAGCGATTCCGGCCTGCTGGGCGGCGGCATTCGCCATTACAATAATATTGTTATTGCTTAGCGCTAACATGCCCTTTGTGTGCTGCGGGCCAAGGGCATCAAGGGGCAGGCTTGGCAGCCGTAGGCATAACCACAGCATTAGTGAGAGGGCTCATTATTGCCGGTCTTGCTAAACTGCGCTGCGCTGTCTTGCTGGTCTGTAGTAGCGAATAGGCCGGTATTGGCAAGTAGGCTGATTTTACGGCGAGGCTTAGTGGCGACAGCGGCGGATGCCCTGTTATAAACCGGCCACTGGGTGGCGGCGCTTTGCTGCACATACAGGGCGGCGGGGCGGGCTAATTGCACTTGCTGGCCAGCGTGGCCGCCTTGCTGCTTAAGAATTTTAATGTGCAGTGCTTGTTTTGCTGCGCTCAAGCACAGGCGCAGCGGCGCGGGGGATATTTGCTGGGCCAAGGCGGTGGGGCGAAAATGAATATGCCAGCACTCGCCTTCTAGGGCGGCAATATGCAAGCGGCGCAGCTGTCTATCATTAAGATCGGCTTCGCTAAACCAGCTTAATACGGCGGCGTATGCGCCGCTGCGCAGTAGCTCTTCTGCGGCCCACAGTTGATCGGCCAAAGTTTTGGGTCTAACTAATAGCTGCCGGTCTATGGCTAAACCCTGTTCAGCCAAGGCTGGGGTATAGGGTAAGTAGGGCGGATTCAACCACGCCATAGGTCGGTCTGAAAGGTGTTCGCGCAGGGCGGGAATCAGCAGCCACAATTCGCCAATACCCTGCTCGCTCAATAATTCGGTGGAGCCGCTGCGGGGCCAGCCGCCGGTGTGCAAGGCGGTATCTAGAGGGCTAAATCCGGTGCTCAGGCGGTTGCTGGCCGCGACCGTAGTGCGGAGTTGCTGGCCTCGCCAGAGCTTACGCTCATCGAGTAATTGATTGAGAGAGTGGTTTTTCATAGCGCCGCACAAAATACATTAGCAGATTTTTACTGTATGCATATACAGTATATTAAGTGGCGCGAATGTCAATGCTACTTATACTGCTGTGCGGCGGCTTGGGGTGTTACTAGCCAATACTGCGGGCCTTGCCCTCCCAAAATGGCTTGCGCAATTCGGTCTTCAATACCTTGCCGGCACCGGAGATGGGAAGGGCGTCGAGCAGGCTGATGCTGCGCGGGCATTTATAACCGGCAATCAAGGTTTTGCAGTGGGCGTAAAGCTCCTCTTGGGTGATATTGGCGCCTGCTTTTAAGACTAGTGCGGCGTGCACCTTCTCGCCCATTTCTGCACAGGGTATGCCAATAACTGCCGCGCTGGCGATGGCGGGGTGTTTAACAATGGCGTTTTCGACCTCTGCCGAATACACATTTTCGCCGCCTGAAATAATCATGTCTTTTGATCGATCAACAATGAAGACATAGCCATTGGCGTCCATGTAGCCCACGTCGCCGGTGTGCATCCAGCCATTGCGCAGGGTCTCTGCGGTGGTCTCGGCTTGGTTGAGATAGCCCTGCATTAGGTTGGGGCCACGAACAATAATTTCACCTACTTCGCCCCGTGTTAGCTCAGTGTCGTGTTCATCCACAATCCGCACTTGCACATGATGTGCGGCGCGGCCACCGCTGCGCAGGCGACCGAACTCACGGGCATCTGCAGTGTGCATGGCGGGGGGCAGAACGGTCATTACCGCCGCCATTTCGGTCATGCCGTAAACCTGAGTAAGCGCCGCTGTTGGGAAATTTTGCAGGGTGCGATCCAGCAGCGGCTCCGAGGCCGGTGAAGCGCCGTAAACAATGTTGCGCACGCTGCTGGTGTTGAAATTGCCGAACTCAGGACAGTCGACCACCATCTGCAACATGGCCGGAACCAGCAGCAAATCAGTAATGCCGTGTTGCTGGGTGAGGGCTAATACCGCCTCGGGCCGAAAGGCCGGCAGAAAAACATGGCGGCCGCCACGGATCAGTAAACTGATGCTAACCATCATATCGGCAAGGTGGAACATGGGCGCGGCATGCAGGCCAACGGCCTGCTCGGCAAACAGGTGTTCGCTGAGCAGGGCAAGGCCAGAGCTGAACACATTGGCGTGAGACAGCATTACTCCTTTGGGCGCGCCAGTGGTGCCGCCGGTGTAAAACACCCCCAGCAAGTCATCGCCGCCAGCTTCGGCATCGGGAATGGGCGTGGCGGTGTCGATCAGCGCATTGCAACTGAGCATATCGGCCGGCGCGCTTTGCTCGCCGTTGTAAAAGATGCTGCGCAGTGAACGTGTGCCGGCCTTTATATCAGCGGCCTGTGGGGCAAAATTGTCGTCGATAATGAGCGCGACAGAATTGGAGTCATTTAAAGAATAAATAATCTCCGCATTGCTCCAGCGAAAGTTGATGGGATTCACCACCGCGCCTAGCCACGCAATGGCGAGATAGGCCTCTAGATAGCGGTCTGAATTCAAAGACAAAATCGCGATACGGTCGCCCGCGGCAAAACCTTGGGCCTTAAGCGCCCCCGCAAAGCGGACAACGCGGTCGTGAAGCTGCTGAAAGCTTTGCTGCCGATCACCCTGAATAGTGGCGATAGCATTGGGCTGTTGCTGTACGGCGCGGTGTAGGCCTTGGGTAAATTGCATTATTGTCTCCGATCAAAATAGCTGCGTCCTTTGGCACGCAGCGCAGCGTTATGAGGATTTTATAAGAAGTGTGAGCTCATGTAGCGTAATGCCAGCCAAGAGCATGGTTGGATTGGTCGCTAATGACACCAAACCAAAGTCTGGCAAAGCTGATTAGGAGAAAGTATGCCGGTGTGAGTGGGTGCCTTTACGCTGCACGAGGAGGAGCTGAATATGTTGGAGTTGGCTGTGCAGGCGCTGGATATATAGGCGAGCGATACACTGTCGTATTGCCTAGTATCTTAGCTGACAATCAGTAGCGAACGATCATCGGGCCTCGATATCTCGATCGATTCAGCTAAGCTCGATAAGTGTCGAGCATACTGGCCATATCGTCGGCGAGGGCGGTTAACTGATCCTTGGGCACATTACGCTCAGCAAATGCCCGCAGGCCGATGATTTGCGTTTGCAGCAAGCGCGCCAGTCGTGGGCACTCAACATCTGTGCGCAACTCCCCAGCCGCTTTGGCCTGGTTGAGGGCCTCGCACAGCCGTTGTTCGATGCCTGCGAGTATGCTGTCAACCTGAGAGCGTAAAGCGGCGTCTTCGGCATTAACCTCGAGTAAGGTTTTGATCAGCATGCAAGCCTGTGCCGGCACTTGTGTCTCGCCGCTACAGGGCATGGCGAATGAGCGCAGATAGCACTTTAAACCTTCTATGACGCTTGATGAACCTTCGGCGATCAGGGCAAATTCATTACCCGCGCGGGCGGCGTAAGCGTCTAATGCTTCAGCAAATAAACCACTTTTACTGCCGAAGGTGGCATAGAGGCTGCCAGGACGCATGTCTAGAGCTTTCTCAATATGCTTCATTGAGGTGGCGTAATAACCTCTAGACCAGAATAGTTCAACGGCGCTATCAAGGGCAACTTGGCGATCAAAACTAGCAGTGCGGGCCATTGTAGTTTCTCTAATAGAGGCCTTCGCAAAGTCGGCCGAGTTTAAATTTTGAATGATCGTTCAATTTTATCTTGACTGGCACCGATGGTGCAACTAGGATGAAATCGTATTTGAACGATCACTCAAAAAAGGAACCCATCAATGAGCACCTTTACTTTACACAACAAAAATAGCGCACCTGACGCAGCCAAGCCTCTATTAGAGGGATCGCAGAAATCCTTTGGTATGATTCCAGGTTTGCATGCAGTGATGGCCGAAGCGCCCAGCTTGCTTGAAGGCTATCAAGTTTTGCATAGTCTGTTTCTTAATAGCAGTTTTAATGCAGATGAAAAAACTGTGGTGTGGCAAACAATTAACGTTGAGCACGCCTGTCATTACTGCGTGCCCGCACATACTGGTATAGCCAAGTCTATGAAGGTTTCTGACGAAATCAGCAATGCGCTGCGCGATGAAACACCACTACCTACAACTAAACTTGAGGTTTTGCGCGATTTTACTCTGGCGATGGTACGCCAGCGTGGCGAGCTTGCCGAAAAGCAGCTGCAAGACTTTTATGCGGCCGGCTATAGCCAGCAAAACGTGCTGGAAGTTATCTTGGGGCTGAGCCAAAAAGTCATGAGTAACTATACCAATCACATCGCCAAAACGCCGATCGATCAAGCCTTTAAGCCGTTTGCTTGGGAAAAGAAATAAGTTCCCTAATACCGTTGTGGTTTTAGATGATTATTGCTCTAAAGCCGCCGGTCCATAATGTTAAGATACTCTGCATAAACCACGCATAAATAAAGTCATTGAATCACTGGTAACAATTTCGGTGTTGGCCTATCTACCGCTCAAGTCTTTACGGTAAAAGCAAAGACAATTATAGGTGCTTTGCTGTAGCGCTCGAATGAGAATTTAGAAAGGGGCTATATAAAATGAACAAAATCAGCAACATTGATGTACTACTTTTCGACGTAAATGAGACCTTACTCGATATTACGGTTCTCGAACCATTTTTCTTGCGGGTTTTCAATAATCCATCAGTGCTAAGAAGCTGGTTTGCCGAGCTTGTTCTCTATTCGCAAACAATGACGGCTTCGGGTCTATACGAGCCGTTTGGAAACTTGGCAGTTGGTGTGCTGCGAATGGTCGGCACTAATCATCGTCTTCCGATTACCGATGACGATGTCGCCGAGTTTAAAGTGCTACTCGGTAATATGCCGCCTCACCTAGATGTTATACCGGCGCTAAAACGACTACAGGCAGCGGGCTTTCGTCTGGCGACGCTTACAAACTCTGCCCCAACACAATCGCCGACGCTATTGGAAAAAGCGGGGGTCAGTGAATTCTTTGAGCAGCAGTTGAGTGTCGATGCGGTGCGTGTTTTCAAACCCCATCCTGCAACTTATCGTCATGCCGCGCAGGAATTGGGGGTCGAACTTGATCGAGTATGTCTTGTGGCATGTCACTTGTGGGATACGATCGGCGCACAAGCCGCGGGGTGTTACGGCGCATTCATTACTCGCCCTAACAACAACATCCTTAGGGCTGAAAACGTACCTCAGCCAGATTTCGTGGCGCAAGACCTCAGCGATCTTGCCGATCAACTTGTGGCTCATCGGTAATGCAGGATTAAAGTACTTTAAAGCAGGCGTGACTGGTATGCGCCAAACTTTCGAATGCTGAGTAGCTAAATAGTTTTCATTTAAGGAGAAGATTATGAGCACTGTTCTAAATAAACTACAGGTAGACATTGTGTCTGATGTGGTCTGCCCGTGGTGCATCATCGGCTACCGGCAGCTAGCAAAGGCGCTGGAAGCTAGCGCCATACCGCATGAGATTAATTGGCACCCGTTTGAGCTTAACCCAAGAATGCCTGCTGAGGGCCAAAACCTGCAGGACCACGTGGCGGAAAAATACGGTACAACGAAGGAGCAATCGGAGCAGAGCCGAGTCCAGATGACTGAGATTGCTGCAGAAGTCGGATTTGAATTTCAGTTTACCGATGATATGCGTATGCACAATACCTTCAATGTACATCAATTATTACATTGGGCTGGTCAGCAGGGGCGTAAGCACGACTTGAAACAAGCGCTCTTTGCGGCGCATTTCACCGCTTGTCGGAATCTATCCGATGATAAGGTGTTAGCCGATGTGGCTGCCGAGATTGGCTTAGAGCGAAGCGAGGCTCTGGCAGTGTTGGCCGATCAACGATTTTCTGAAGAAGTGCGCGCTGCCGAAAAATTTTGGTTAGACCAAGGTGTTCAGGGAGTGCCAGCAATCGTTTTCAATCGGCGTCACCTTGTGACTGGTGCGCAAGGGATCGAGAGCTACAGTCGCATTCTGGCGCAGTTGGCCGAGGAGAGAAATTGAATATTAAGTTGAAGCCTCGGGTATTGAACGAAAGAGATTGTTGACCAGAAAATTTTAAAAAATTTGGCCGCTAGCACTCGTGTTGTATGCGTAGCGGCATGGCGATCTTGTCTATAAAAGCGCCGGTGTCTGTACGCCATCATTCCCTGTACACCGCCCCTGTGAACTGCCATCTCCTGAGTATTGCTATTCTCCGCGCACCGTCATTCTAAACTTGATTCAGAATCCAATACCACTGAGCAGTAAATAAGCGCCACACCCTTATAATCAATCGTTCACGCCATCAAGCTCTGTGAGCATAGAGTCATTCCCACTAGCAGCTAGCTAAACTACTTAACTCATTGAAATTTACCCATAAGGAGATATGATCAGGGGAAGGGATGTTGTTGTGCACAACAGATAAACACTGAGTAGTTAGCGAAAATTATTCATATGAAAACATAGACGTTGAATCAACAAGCCGAGTTTATGAAAGTTTATGGACTTGCTGTGACCGCAATCTAAAAGACGCGAGTAGCGTGAATCGAGAAGCTGGTATCACTGGAGCCAATCCAGAGGAATGCTACAAAATTGATGAGCAAGCGCTAAGTGCTCAAAGAATAGAATAGAGATCTTTCAGAAATTTAACATTTAACTTGGCTGGTAACACACATAACAAAGCCATCAAATACGTTCCGGTCACAAAAAGAGCAATTCCCATCGGGCTGCCTACGTGCTGCTTCTGCTGCGGTTTGTGGCGACATTATTCGCAACAACTACTAAGTGAGGAAATATGGAGTTGACCAAGGTTGCTCAGCTAGAAGAGATCGTTGGCAAGTCTCCTGCGCCACGTGATCTAAAGGTAATCGACTATATTGATGAGCATGCTCAGAGATGGCTTTCGTATAGTCATTTTGCGTTTGTCGCATTTGGAAAGTTGGGAAACATACGGCTGTCAGCAGTTGGAGGTGACGAGGGTTTTGTCTCTGTGTTAGACGCCAAGCACCTGCAGTTTTCTTTGTCGGCATTTGATGAGGAGGGCGTCGTTGAGCAGAATGTGTCTTTTGGCTCGTTATTTATAGTGAGCGGTATGGATGAGACTTTACGTATAAATGGCACGGTCTCGCATATTTTAGATGGTCTAGTGACGTTACTTGTGGAAGAGTGCTATTTGCATTGCGCTAAAGCCTTTAGGCGCTCAAATTTCTGGCAGCCTGAGGTTATAGAGCACTCAAATAATGACATTTCAGCATTTTTTCAGCGATCTACATTTTTGGTGCTAGCCAGCATGAATAACAATGGGCAGGTGGATGTCAGCCCCAAGGGTGATCCCGAAAATTTTCTGATTCAAGAAGAGGGAGATTGTATTTTATTTGCGGATCGACCGGGTAATAGGAGAATAGACAGCTTTCGCAATATAATTGAGCAGCCCCATATATGCGTTATGGCTATTGCACCAGGCTGCCAAGACATGTTGGAAATAAATGGTTCAGCAGTGCTTTGCACAGATTTAGACCTTTTAGACCGATTTACTGTTAAGGGTAAGCGACCTAAGCTCGTCACAAAAATATCTTCAGGTTCTAAGGCGATCAAACCGAGTATGGCAATTGCAAAAGCAGCTTTGTGGCCTGCGAAAGGCGGGTGCAAGGAATTGAATCCGGCAGAAATATTCAAAGCCCATATAAAACATAGTAAAGAGAGTTCATTGAAAGCAAAATTGGCCCGAGCAGCAGTATCGTTGCCCGGAGCATTTGAGGCGGGCTTAGAGCTAGATTATAAAAATAATATGTACTGAGCTAACGGTGGTTCACCCATAATATTAAGTTAAAAGTATTAAGGCGTTCACACCGTAGAGAAACCTGTCTGTTGCCGTCCAGATAGACGGTTTTCCCGCCCGCTTCTTATACTGTTACAGGTAAAGATTGAAATCGTTTGGAAATTTTTAGTAACCGAACAGAAAATATTAAATTAACGGCGCTGCACAGGCAGTGAATATATCGCCGTTAGTTTGCTCTGCTTATCAACCAGTAAATTCCCGGCCAAAAATACGTCTGGCGATAACCCAGGTTTGGATTTCATTGGCGCCTTCGTAAATCTCGCCAATTTTGGAGTCTCGGTAAATGGCTTCGAGTGGAAATTCTTGGCCAGTGCCCGACAGGGTTTTAACAAAGCCGTAGGCGCCACACACTTGAATTGCATCTCTAGCGATGTCGCAGGCTACCCGCGAGCCGGCGAGCTTGGCCATGGCGGCCTCGGTGTCGGCAATGCCCATTTTGTCGTGCAGTAGGGCGGCTTTTTGGTAGAGGTTGCGAGCAGATTCAATTTGCATGGCGTACTCGGCAAATTTGTACTGCCAGTGTTGGAAGCGCGCCAGCTCCTGACCAAACACCTTGCGCTTGGTCATATAGTCGGTAGAAAAATCGAAGGCCCGCTGAGCCATCGCGCAGCCAATGGCACCAATGCCCATCCGGCCTTGTACCAGCGCTTTAATCGCGGTGCGCAGGCCACCGCCTACGGTGCCAACCACGCGGTCGTCTGCGGCAAAGGCGTTAACAAAGCTAACGTCGGCAGTTTGCTGAACATGGTTGCCCATTTTTAGATCGGGGGCTGAAACTGAGACACCCTCTTGCTTCATGTCGACCAGCAACATGGTGAGGGCATCGCCGGTTTTGCACAGGGTGAGAATATAGTCGCCAGCGGGCGAATTGGTGATCCAGCGTTTAACACCGTTTATGCGGTAGCCGCCATCGACTTTCTCCGCAATGGTTTCCATCGACGTCGCCGACAGGTCGGTGCTGGCACCGGGTTCAGAGGTGGCAAAGCAGCCTACGAATTCACCTTTAATCAGCATGGGCAGAAATTTGCTGCGGATCTCGTTTTGGGCGCCATCTAAGGTTTTACCAACCAGAATGGCTTGGCCGTCGTAAAACGCCGATGCCAAGCTGGCTGAATAGTAACCCAGCTCTTCAATGGTGGTCATTATTGCTAAGGTGGGAAATTCAAGACCGCGGCCGCCAACATCTTTAGGGTAGGGGATCTCGTAAAGACCCGCTTTTGCCATGGCGTCAAATTGCTCGCGGGCGAAGCCCTCGGCTGATTCTGGGGTGGTGTTTAATTTATGTGCAACCGGACGAATTACGTCTTCGGCGAACTCGCGAACTTCTTGGCGTATTTTTAGGGTTTCTTCTGGCAGATAAAGGTCGTTAAAAAGTTCGTCTGAGCGGCGTCTAATCGTTGTCATTATACGTTCCCGGGTAGTAGAAAATGCATGAGTTTATTTAGCCCATATCGCGCGCAGCGCAGCTGTGTTGCGATATTACTGGGTGTTACGAACAAGCACGCGATTAAAGAGTATGCTTGTCGATATTAAGCTAGCTTATCAGCTAGGGGGCTGGCTCACGCCAATATTCAAGCTATTTAGGCTATGCAATTTAGGCTTGAACCAAAGCATCGTAAAGGTAGCGTGGTTTGCGGTTTAAGAGGCCAGCCTAAAGTTTGGCTTAGTTTTACTGGGCTTTGGTAGTACTGGGCATGCCAAGCGGGAGGAGGGAACGATTTAGTACTGCGGCCTTCTAAACTCTGGCGCCGGAACACGAGTTGCACCGGTAAACGTGACAATAAAATGCGGTAAATGCATGCCTTTATTAGAGATTACACGCTTGCATACTGCGGGCCAAACATTGCGGAAACAGCCTGTTTACGGGCTGTTTCATAGCTTTCGGTTGGCATTGGTTTTCTTGCTGGCCATTGGTGTGAGTTCTGCGCTTATTGCCGCGGAAACAGCGCCTAGCAACTTAAGTGATGATGAAATCACCGTTGTGAGTTATGAGCCAAGCGAGTTTAACGACCCATTAATTGGCTTTAATCGGGCAATGTTTGCCTTTAATGACTTTAGCTATCGCTATGCCCTGATCCCAATTGCCAAAACTTACCGCTATATTGCCCCGCAGCCCGTGCAAAACGGCGTTAGTAATGTATTTTCCAATATCAAAGCCCCCATCCATATTGTTAATTACTTGCTGCAATGGCAACCCAGCAAGGCGGGTACTAGCACGGCACGGTTTTTGATCAATACCACGATTGGTATCGCTGGCATATTTGATCCGGCGGAGGCGTGGTTTTCGCTTGCCAAAGAGGAAACTGGTTTTTCGGATACTCTAGCGCATTATGGCACCGGCTACGGCACCTATATTGTGTTGCCGTTTCTCGGCCCTGCAGATTTACGCAGTGGCACGGGGATGGTGGCCGATTACTTGCTGAACCCGGTCCCCTATCTTACTGAGCAGCCAGACACCAGCGTGATTATGGCCGCGGATGCGCTGCAGAATTTTGCGCCAACAGCGGAAAAGTATGAAACCCTGCGCGACGAAAGCGACGATCCCTATCTGTTTTTCAGAAATATGTATTTACAGGGCTTGTTGCGTGACCAGCAATTTAAAGACTCCGATACAAATCTGCAGCCCGACAGTCAATAACAAGGAATTTATACATGCTCGAGACCTTGTTCTCTCGTCATAAACTCATACTGTTGGTGTTCTTTGTATTGGTGGGGGTATTTGCTTGGCATAGCCGCAGCTTTGAAATTAACGCTTCGGCCGACACTCTTATTTCAGAAGACAATCGCGACTTTATTGAAAGTCAGAAAATAAACCAAAAGTTCTCCCCTGAAGAATTTCTAATTATTGCCTACAAGCCCAAACAAGGGCGTATTTTCTCGGCGCAGAACCTGCATAATATAAGCAGTATTAGTAAGGAAGTGGGGAGTCTGCCACGGGTTGAGGCGGTGCGCTCGGTAATGAATGTGCCACTGCTTTCCAAGGCGGGAAAAGCGCTGAGTGCCGAGATCGATCCCGCCGAATTTAGCCAAGAGCGGCTTAAACTTAGTGAACACGAGTTAGCGGCCTTATTCAAAGATCATCCAATCTATGACGGCTTGCTGGTAAATCACGAGCAAACCGCCAGTGGCATACAAATTCTTTTTAAGCCAAACCCAAAGCTGCAAAAGCTCGACGCCGAGATTCTCGCCATTCAAACGAAGCGCCTAAAAGGCCCGCTCGGTGATGCAGATAAAGCAGCGTTAAAAAGCTTAAAGTCTAAGCGTGAACCACTGGAGAGCAGCTTGCGGGAAACCCGCAACCAAGAAATAGAGCAGCTTCGCGGCATTATTAAGAAATATAGCGGCGATGCAGAGCTGTATCTGGGTGGTATGCATGTGCTGGGTTACCAGCTGATCAATATAATTCAGCACGACCTAAAGGTGTTTGGCAGTGCAATTGCACTGGTTATTTGCTTGTTGATCTATGCGATATTTAGGCGTTTTACTTGGCTGCTTATTACCGTGCTGTGCTGCGCTAGTAATTTGTTTATTACGGTGGGTGCATTCGGTTTGCTGGGCTTAAAAGCAACGGTAATTTCGTCTAATTTTATATCGCTGCAACTGATTCTTAGCTTGGCGATAGTGATCCATTTAATTGTTCAGTACCGCGAAGAAGCCGAGAATAACCCTAAATTTTCACAAAAAGAGCTAGTTTTAAAGACCTTAAGAGAAAAAATTGCGCCGTGTTTTTTTGCAGGCTTTACCACCTCCCTCGGTTTTGCGTCTTTACTGCTCAGCGATATTGAGCCGGTAAGTACTTTTGGTTTAATGATGATTTTGGCGATGGCGGTGACAATCCTGTGTACGCTGCTGCTGTTTCCCGCCTTATTGCTGTTGTTTCCACGAGAGCATATTAATAAGTCTAGCCGCAGGCTTAGCTCGCCACTGCAAAAATTGCAGAAGCTATGTGTAAAACGCGCTGCTTTGATGATCGCGCTTAGCCTGATGGTGTTTGGCGTGAGTGTTGCCGGTACGCTGCGCTTAGACGTTGAGAACAGCTTTATAAATTATTTTAGTAGCGATACTGACGTTTATAAAGAACTCAGTTTTATCGATAAGGAGTTTGGCGGTTCAACCCCCTTAGATATTGTGTATACCCCGCCAGCGAGCCCCGATAAGAATTTGCTGTTGCGGGCGCGTGATATTCAAATGGTGCAAGGTATCCAGAAGGCGATTGGCGAGTTTGATGCCATGGGCACCACGCTCTCGGTTGTGGATTTCACTAAACTGGCAAAGCAGTTAAACAATAACAAACCGCTTACCGAGTATGAGCTCACCGCGATTTACTGGACATTAGATAAAAATATTCGCGAAGATCTACTCAGTAGTTATTTTATTGAGCCGCCGGCGCAGCTGCGCATTAGTGCCAGAATTAAAGACAGCACCAAAGATTTAGATCGCGGCGCTTTGCTAGATGAGATGCATAGCAAAATTCAAGGTTTGGGCGTGGCGCCAGAAAACTATCAGCTCAGCGGGTTATTTGTACTTTACCAGTCCATGCTCGATCAGCTTTTTACCTCGCAAATACTTACCCTGGGCGCGGTCTTTATTGCGTTAACGATCGCCTTCCTTGTTATTTTTAGGTCGCTGCGGATTGCACTCATCGCCATCGTTCCCAATATTATTTCGGCCATTGCCGTGCTAGGGGTAATGGGCTGGGCGGCAATCCCCCTCGACTTTATGACCATGACTATAGCGGCCATTGCCATGGGGATCGCAGTGGATGATACCATTCACTATACCCACCGCTATCTTCATGAGCTTGCTACACACTCGCCAGAGGAGGCCGTTGCCCGCAGTCATCACAGCGTTGGCTACGCCTTGATCTATACCTCGCTAATTATAGCGTTCGGCTTTGCCTTGTTGGCGTTCTCAGATTTTGTGCCTGGGATCTTATTCGGCTTATTAACAGGGCTGGCAATTACGATTGCCTTAGTGGCAGACCTCACGTTACTGCCTGCGCTGTTGCAGAAGTTTGTGCGGGGCGCTGAGAAAGGTGTGGCGAGTTAGCGTGGGTGAATTCCGCCTCCCTACGCGCTTAGTGAGCGTAGGGGCTCAGCGGTGTTGTTAATTTACATTGTATTCGAGCCCATTTGTGCGAATAGCTCACGGGTAGCGGCAAAGCTTGGGGTGTGACTGCAGAAGCCGCCGTCTACACTGAGAACCGAGCCTGTAACAAATGAGGATTCGTCACTGGCGAGAAAGGCCGCCGCGTCGGCAATTTGTTTGGGGGTGCCCAGCTCTGGGGTTAAGTGGTTGTCCCGAATAATATCGAGTAACTGCTGGGGCATTGTGGCGTGGGCATTTTCGGCTGGCGCTAGGCCAATAAGCAGAGCATTGGCACGAACACCTTGTTTGCCGTACTGGGCGGCTATAGATTTTGCTAGCATGATTAATGCGGCCTTAGATGCCGCATAGGCAGACAGGGTGAGGTCGCCCATGGTGCCAAGCCCCGACGTGACGTTAATCACCGAGCCTTTTCCTAAGGTAATCATATGGGGTATGCAGTGCTTGCTGCACAACATCGCACCGCGCAGATTCACCGCCATGGCGCGGTCCCAAGCGTCAACATCCATGTTTATCACGTCGCGATCACCGGCGCGCTGTTCGGCACTGAGTATTGCGGCATTATTGTATAAAATGTCGATGCGGCCAAAGTGCGCCATTGCCGCGCTGACCATTGCTTGTACAGAGGTTTCCTGCGACACATCGGTGGGAATGGAAATCGCTTCGCCTCCCAATTTTATGATCTGCTCGGCAACTAGCAGGCCCGCCTCGGAATTGATGTCAGCTACCACAATTTTTGCACCGTGAGAGGCGAGTACGCGGGCACATTCGGCACCCAGTCCACCGCCGGCTCCGGTGATAACGGCGACGCGGTTTGCTAGCTTTTTGGTGTTCATGATGTTTTTCCATTATTGTTCTGAGGGTTTCAGTATATCGGTAAATATACACACTTTTTCACTTAATGTTCAAATGTATTGTTTGGATTTTACGTCGAAAGTAGGTTTTTGGCGCCTTGATGGCCCTGTTCGATCAAGGCGCCAAAGATTAAGCCTAGAGACGGTGAGCGATGACTTTTCCGTGTCGTAGCAATAGCCATCAGCGGAATCGGACTGGGCGGTGCGGCTTTCAGTTGTAACCCGAGGCCACCGTGGAGCATTAATCTAAGGTCATCTAAGGCGTTAATTTCGAAGGAATAAAACGGTAGTTTGCAGTTGTCAGGCTCTACGCATCTCGCATGACCACAACTTCCGTTGCTGCTATAAGTCAACGCTGTGGATTTGGTTTTACTTCGAGTCCAATTGATGCGTGAGAGTAGGTATATGATTTTACTAATGATAGTGTTAATTTTCAGTAATGATTGATGCTCGACGGTAAATTGTCGGTCATCGACCAGGCGCTGCTGGAGAGGCTGACTCCCGCGCCGACAGCAAATAATAATATTAATAAAGGAATCTAATTCCCACATGTTTGTTGCTCACCTTTAAAAAGTAGAACTAGATTATAAGATCCGGAAAACATCAAGCTAGCGTTTGCTAATTGTTCGGTGCGTGTTGCGTCGGTTAGGTGGCTCGAATAAAAATTATTAACAATATGTTTCAGAATTTTTTCCGCTGAGGTGCTATGAATATTTCCGACATAAATAATAAGCGTTCAATTCTAGTAAGTAGTGTGCTGTTACGTTCGTTTCTAGTGTCCACTATGTTTCTTCCATTTACGGTTGCTAGCTCTTATGCGCAATCGACCGAGGAGAAAACGCCAAAGGTTCGTCAGAATAGAATGCTCGAAGAGGTCGTTGTTACCGCGCAAAAGCGTGCTGAAAACAATCAGGATGTGCCTATTTCGGTGACGGCATTTAGTGAGGACACTTTAGATGCCTTAGGCATAACTGATCCCCAGGACTTGCAGCGTTTTACTCCTGGGTTAACTTATAATACCGCAGTTGGTTTTTCCATTATATATATGCGCGGTATCGGGTCAGATGCATTCCTTATGGCTGATCCTAGTGTCGCATTATACATTGACAATGTTTACTTCCCCTTCGCGCAGGGTTTGGCGCAATCGTTTGGTGCGGTTGAGGGCATAGAGGTTTTAAAAGGGCCGCAGGGTACTTTGTTTGGTCGAAATGCTGTGGGTGGTGCGATCAGTATCCATTCCAAAAATCCAGGAACAGAGCCTGAAGCGTCGGTGCAGCTGAGCTACGGTAGTTATGGTACTAACAGTGTCCGTTTGCATGGTAGCTATCCAATTACCGATTCGCTAGCTGCGAGCCTTTCTGCATTCAAAGGCGGTAGTGAGTCTTATTACGACGGTTTTGTGGATGGGGGTAAGGAAATTCCTGATGATGAATCAGACGGCGTTCGAGTGAAAATTAGATGGGATGTTAGCGACGACATAAGGCTTAATCTTGCTGGCTTTACCTACAATAGTTCCGGTCCTGGGTCTCTGTTAACGCCAAATTCTGAACCTGGCGAAGTTTTTAGCGCTGTTATCGAAGGCGAAGATGGCTATACCGCCGAATTTGACGCTCCAGTAGACCAAACACTCGATAACGAAGTGTATTATGCCAGCGTTGAGTGGGCCTTAGATGCATTTGATGTGAAGTTGCTTGCAAGCACGCAGTTGATCGAAACAAGTTATTCATATGACTTTGACGGTACGTCTTCAGTACTAGTAACTTTTGACGCGACAAATCAATACGCTGAAGTTGACACTGCGGAATTACAAATTTTATCGAATGAAGATGGCTGGGGAAGTGAGTGGTTGTCTTGGATAGTGGGTGCCTACTATTTTGAAAGCATTCAAGGTTTTGATCCAACGGTATTGCAGATAGCAAATTTAGATCTTTCCGCTGGTACCGCGGCTGGCATTCCATTGCCGCCTTTGCTTGTAGACACAATTGCTTCGGTCGGCCTTATTCCAAGTGGCAAGGTTGCACTAAGAGCCCTTATTGGCACGGAGTCTATTGCGGGATTTTTCCAAAGTACTATTGATGTAAACGATTGGTTCACATTTACTGTTGGCGGCCGCTATCAAGAAGAGAATCGCGAGGTTATTAAATCTAGTTCTGAGCTTGAGAACCCAAATGGCGAGGGGATATATATTGTTAATTTCTCTGATGGTCGCAACGACACAACGTACAGCTTTAAACCAAAAGTTTCTCTGGATTTTAGACCTTTTGCGGATAGAGAGTTTTTGCTTTATTTAAGTTACCAGGAAGCGCTTAAGAGTGCGACGTATAATGTGGTTACGATTTCGGATGAACCAGACTACGTTCTGCCAGAAGAGCTTAAGGCTTACGAAATTGGTATTAAAAGTGAGTGGCTTGATGGCCGGTTACGTTTGAACTTCGCCGCATTTCAGTATGAGCAGAAAAATCAACAGGTTCAGTTTGTTTCTGCTTTTCAGGGCGGAGCAGTAAGCTTTGAAAATGCTGGTGGAAGCGAAGTCGACGGTTTCGATTTCGATGCTACAGTTCAGGTTTTTCCTTCATTAATTAATGATCTAATTATGACGGCTAGTGGTGCGTATCTAAACGGGCAATTTACTGACTATACAGGAGCTCGTGGGTATAACGAGGATACGGGCTTGGTGTTCGAAGGTGGTGAAGATGGCGATTATTCGGGCAATGTTATCCCCAGAACCCCTGAGTGGTCTGCTACATTAGGGTTTAATAAGTCGTTTTTCTTTGATCGCAGCGTGATAGAAGTCGGTTCAGATATTTATTATAACTCTGGATTTTACTACCTTCCCCAGAATACTGCGGCGAGCTATCAGGAGGAGTACCACGTTCTTAGTGCGCGGATAAGCTACCTGTATGAGCCCTGGAATTTGCGGGTTACCGCGTTTGGCAACAACTTAGAAGATAAGAAGTATACCGATGGATTGTTTCAGACAGACTTTGGTGTGTTAAGTCACTTGGCTAAGCCGGTCACTTATGGTCTTAAAGTGAACTGGGAGTTGAACTGACCTTCCTTCCATTTTTAACGGAGTTCAACAGTAGAGTTTAGGCCATCATGGTCATCTTATGTAGAGGAGTAGTCCTCTACGTCCTGGCTGGCTTGTCCGTGATTGCCGTGCCGAAGGCAACGAATAGGGTCACCCTAGGGGCTTCGGCACGGTATATGAGCCGCAAACCTCATTTAATATTGACACTTATTTAAAAAGTGTCTAGATTAAGTGCTGGATTGGTGAGTTCGGGGCTCGCGTTTCAGCGAACAGTTTTCATAATGATAAAGAAAAGAGATACCGAAGATGTTGGGAATGGGTAAGCAAGAAATGTGGAGTGTAGGCGAGCGCGATACGGTTATTGACGCGCTTGATCGTGCTGTTGCCGCGCATCCAGACCGAGTTTTGCTGGATTTTTCTGGTGAGTTATTCACTTATGCTGAGGTTGATCGTCTATCAAATGCGATGGCACATTCGCTGTCTGACGCGGGTGTAAAACGCGGCGATACTGTGGTGAGCATGCTCGATAATAATGTCGATGCGATCATTAGCTGGCTGGCGGTGAATAAACTGCGCGCGGTAAGTGTACCCATTAATACTGCGCTGCGTGGCATGTTTTTGCAGCATCAGGTTGCCGATGCCGGTGCGGAAATAGTTATTTGTGAAACTGATTATGTAGAGCGCATTGCCGACGTATCTACTGAGCTTAGCTCAGTTCGCTTGGTATTGCACCGCGGTAAGGCGGTGGCGTGTGAATCGCAAGGTGATATTGAGTTTGCGCCCTTAGATGAGTATCGGGGTAGCGATTTTTCTGCATTTACGGACAAGCCAGACCCAGCGGATCTGGCGTGCATTATTTACACCTCTGGCACCACTGGCCCATCTAAAGGCTGCATGCTTAGTTACAATTTTATGTGCAGTCTCGCTCGCCAGCAGTTGCGTGCAGGGCCTGCTACCGCTAACGATATTACGATCACGCCACTGCCCTTATTCCATATGAATGCGATTTGTGTGGGCGTGATTTCTAATATCATGGTTGGCGCAAGAGTCGCTATTGTGCCGCGCTTTTCGGTCTCGGGCTTTTGGCCAGAAGTGGAGCGCTCCGGTGCAACCATCGCGTCTATTCTTGGCAGCATGGGCTGGTTATTGGCGCAGGCAGAAGAAAACGAATCGATGAAAAAATGCCACGGCCAGATACATACCGTGCGTGGCAACCCCTTCACTGAAGCAGCTAAATCTATATGGAGAGAACGCTTTGGTGCTAAGCAAGTGGGTGGCAATGGCTACGGCTTAACTGAGGCTTGTGTAGTAACTTCCCTACCCGGCGGTGAATATGCTGCGCCGGGTTCGTCTGGCAAGCGCATACCCGAGTACGATGTGCGCATAGTTGACGATTTAGATCGCGAGCTGCCAGCAAATACGCCTGGCGAGGTCGTTGTTCGCCCATTGCACCCCGATGTTATGTTTATGGGCTATTGGCGGCGTCCCGAAGAAACGCTCAAGTTAATGCGCAATATGTGGTTTCACTCCGGTGATATTGGCAAATTTGACGATGATGGCTTCTTCTATTTTGTCGACAGGAAAAAAGATTATTTGCGTCGCCGCGGCGAAAATATTTCGAGCTTTGAAATGGAAGCGGCTTTTCTTAAGCATGAGGCGCTCGCCGAAGTTGCGGTACACGCAGTGCCATCTGACAAGGGTGAAGACGACGTTAAAGTAACTGCTGTACTGCACGCTAATGCCAATTTAAGCGAAGCTGATTTGTTTCACTGGTCTACCAATGTAGTGCCGTACTATGCGCTGCCTCGCTATATAGAGTTTCGCGATAGTCTACCGAAAAACCCCCAAGGCCGCGTGCTGAAATATTTGCTGCGCGATGAAGGCAAAACGGCAACTACCTGGGATTTAGACGACACCGACATCCAAGTCAAAAAGCGCTGATCTATACGCAGCGGCCGTTAAGCGCGGCCGTTGCTAGCCAACAATAATGCAAGGAGCACAGCATGTGGTTTCCTGTAGCGGGTTCTGAACAAGTGCCAGTAGGGAAAACCTACGCCGCACAAATTGCAGATCAGAGCCTTGTTTTATTTCGCAATGAAAGTGGTGTGGTGTGCGTGCTCGAAGACCGCTGCCCGCACCGGCGAGTGCCGCTGTCTTTGGGTAAGGTAATAGATGGAAACTTACGTTGCGCCTACCACGGCTGGACCTTTGACGGTTTAAGTGGCCAGTGTGTGGCGGTGCCTAACCTGGCAGAAACAGAAAATATCCCCGCAAGCTTGTGTGCCAAGGCCTTCCGTGCCAATGAGAAAGATGGCTTTATTTACGTGGCGACGGCCGATACCGTGAATAGTGATTCCGACTATGTTTGTCAGCCCCCCGCGCAATGGGAATATGAAAAGACCGCCCACGGCAGCGCGGTTGTTAGTGTTGCCGCAGAAGATTATTTGGCGGCAATGTTAGATGGGCCGCATGTACTGCTTTCGATTTTTGGTGTGCACGTCAGTGATTTTTATATTGGTGATGTGGTGAGTGAGAAGGGCTGCCTGAGCTTAGATCGAACCGCTGTGTGGACCTTGAAAAGCAAGCCCCACGAAAAATGGTGGGGCTTATCGACTTTAATGTTAAGAACCGAAATTTGGCCTGAGCAGTCGGCGGTGCGCGTGCAGCTACTCGACGGCGGTGAGCAAATATTATTGGCTGCGGTGATGGCTGTTGTGCCGGGTAAGCGCAATACCAGCCAGTTGCATTGGCGTTGCTACTTTTCTAAAAGTTATGGCTATGCGCGATCCGCGCCCCTGCTTCTTAAGTCGGTAGCCGCATTCAAAGCTTGCCCACTTACGGTGTTTTCGGCAATAGACGGCAGTGACATGGCAAATTTGATGGTTGGGCCGTCAGCCAGTTTGGCTACTGAATTGAATGAGCACGATGAGCATTCAGTAGCGTCTAGTGATCGAATTGCGACCCTGAATATACCGGTTTGTGAACCAACGCTTAGCAGTGGGGAGGATTCCTAATGCGCCGTGAAATAATTTTAGAAAATGTTGTTGAGCCAGTGTTGCGCCGTTCGCGCCCGCAGGACGAATGGCGGCCGATGGAAATAGATCTTCACGACACCTGGTTTCCTTTAGCGCATGCCAACCATGTTAATAGCACGCCAATACGCCGTGCTATGCATCGCCAAACCGTTTTTTTATGGCGAGATCGTGGTCATGCTGTGGCCGCTGAGTATTTGCCTGGCCAGAAGAATAAGACCTTTAGCAGTTTTACGGCGGGCAGCGGCTGCTACCCGAGCTGCGAATATTTTGGCTATATTTGGGTGTGGTATGGCAACCCAGAAAACGCTGACGAAGATCTGATTCCCGATGTGCCATTTTTACCTCGTGATGGTCGCGGCATTCCAGAATACATGCGCACCTCAGTTCGCTTTGATGGTAACTCTCTGCTGTCGGTAGAGAATTTACTCGACCTCACCCATGCAGATTTTTTACATGGCGAGGTTGTGGGCGGCGAGGGCGAGGCGGAGTCGGATGAGATAAGTTTTGATCATACCTCTGAAACCCTTACGCGGGTGCGTCATGTGGTAGGCAAACCGGTCTCGCCTGTTATGCGTTGGCTAGGCGGGGTGCGGGCGAAGTATCAGGAGTTTCGCTCCACACTGCATGTCCATTTACGCAGTAATGTGTGCATCTCCTACCCGCGTTTTAGACCTGGTTTTGATATCCCCAATATTCAAACTTTTGTACCAAGTGGTCCCTACCGTTCACGGGTCGATCAAATCTTTAGTCTTGGCGCCGCGCCAACGCCGTTTCGGCAATTGATGCCGCGTTTAGCTTATGTGGTTGGGCCACAAGACAATGCCGTCGTGAGGCCGCAGAATCCGCGGTATCGCAATGCCGAGGGGCGTGCCGATCAGCACTCACGATTTGACGCGCCGGGTGTTCGCTATCGCTATTTAATGAAAAAACTGTGGGAGCGCCAGCAAGCCGGTGACTACAGCTATCTTGCCGATGCTAAACCAACCACAGATCTTCGCCAAGTTCTAGGTATTGATAACTAGGTGAGATTTAGTTGGCTGATTTGGTCTAATAATACTTAATTTAGATTTTAAGTTAGACATAATTTTAATAAGTGTATAATATTTAGGCTCTTGAATAAAAGTAAACATAAGCACTAGGGCCTCAGCCCGCTGATCACTCCTGCCGAACACAGCCTATATGGCTAGTATCTATAAATGGCTTTGGGGTGGGAGGGCGTCCCAATTTCGGAGTCGACTATGCAGCCGTTTCTACAGCTAGAACGTGAAAACCACATCATTATTGCGCGAATGAATCGCCCGGAGTCGCGCAACGCGTTGACGTCGCCGGAATATATTCAGGAGTTTGTCGATCTTTGTGCAGTGATTCGTCGTGATCGCAGTATTAAAGTGTTGGTATTGACCGGCAATGGGTCGGCATTTTGCGCTGGCGGTAATGTTAAAGACATGCGCGATCGTAGCGGTATTTTTGAGGGCAGCCCAGTAGAGCTGCGCAATCAATATCGCGATGGTATTCAGCGTATTCCACTTTGTGTTTATGAATTGGATATTCCGGTGGTTGCCGCGATTAACGGCGCTGCGGTGGGCGCTGGTCTTGACCTCGCTTGTATGTGCGATGTACGTATTGCTGCGGAGAAAGCGAGCTTTGCAGAAAGTTTTATAAAGCTGGGCCTAGTGCCAGGTGATGGCGGTGCGTGGCTTTTACCTCGGGTTATCGGTATGCCGCGAGCGTCGCTGATGTCTTTAACCGGTGATGCTATTAACAGTGCGAAAGCGTTGGCGTGGGGTTTGATAACCGAATCCGTGCCGGCCGAAGATCTGATGGAAACCGCGATGAGCGTGGCGCGCAGCATGGCAGCGAACCCCGGCCACGCACTGCGGCTAACTAAGCGTTTATTGCGCGAAGGCGAGCACATGCGTTTGAGCTCACTGCTGGAAATGTCGGCGGCCTACCAAGCGCTGGCGCATACCACCGAGGATCACGGCGAGGCAGTGAATGCCTTCCTAGAGCGCAGGGCGCCGCAGTTTACCGGCAACTAAAGTCTTATCCTTTTAAGATTTTCGCTTACTTAATAAATTATTTGAACAGGTGAATGTATGAGAGCTGTGTTTCGTGAAGATCATGAGATGTTTCGTGATGTAGCGCGTCGCTTCATTGATAAGGAAATTGTTCCCTACCTAGATGAGTGGGAGAAGGCGGGTATTGTCCCTAAAGAAATTTGGCAAAAAGCAGGTAAAGCTGGTTTGCTCTGCTCGTGTGTTAGTGAGGAGTTTGGTGGGCCAGGTGGTGATTACGGCCATTCTGCGGTGATGATCGAAGAGTTGGCGCGGGTCAATGCCACCGCGATTGGCTTTACAACTCACTCTGAAATCGTTGCTAATTACTTTGTTGCCTACGGCAATAGCGAACAGAATGCCAAGTGGCTACCCGGTATGGTCTCTGGCGATACCATTGGTGTTATCGCCATGAGTGAGCCGGGAGTGGGTAGCGATCTGCGCTCAATTCGCACAATGGCGCGCCGAGAAGGTGATGAATATATTATTAGCGGCCAGAAAACCTTTATTACCAACGGTGGCAATGCCGATCTAGTAGTATTGGCGTGCAAGCTTGATCCAGCATCCCGAGACTTAACCTTAATATGCGTAGAAACCGATAGGCCGGGTTTTAGCAAAGGTCGCCTATTGGACAAGATTGGCCTTAAAGGCCAAGACACCTCCGAGTTGTTCTTCGACGATGTGCGGGTGCCGGTGGGCAATCGCCTTGGCGAAGAAAATCAGGGCTTTAACTATCTTACCCACCAACTGGCGTGGGAGCGTTTAATTATTGGTATTCGCGCTGCGGCCTCAGTACACAGTCTGTTAGACGATACTATTCAATACACCATAGACCGCAAGGTGTTTGGTAAAACCGTATTCGATTTTCAAAACACCCGTTTTAAGCTCGCCGAAGTGAAAGCTAAAGCGACGATGTTACGTGCGTTTATCGACAGTTGCCTTAACAAAGTTATGGCAGGCGAGCTAAGCGGTGACGAAGCCGCGATGGCGAAGTTAATGGGTTCTGAAATGCAGGGGCAGTTGCTGGATGAGCTGCTACAGCTGCACGGCGGCTATGGCTTTATGACTGAATACCGTATTAGCCGCGCTTGGGTAGATGCGCGGGTTGCGAGAATTTACGGCGGTACGTCAGAGATCATGAAGGAAATTATTTCTCGTTCATTAAAACCCCAGTGATGACCGCAGCTCCCCGCATCGCAATGGGACTGTAAGAATATGCTGTCGCCGCTGAGGTCCCAGGCTTTACCCCTATTGCTAGCCGGCTTAGCGATGCTAGGCCCGTTTACAATAAATATGTATATGCCGTCATTTGCGGCAATGCGGGCAGAACTCGGCGTTGATGATGTGCAGCTGCAGTTTACTTTGTCGCTGTATTTTATGGCCTTTGCTTTTATGTCTTTATGGCATGGCACCTTGTCCGACAGATTCGGGCGTCGACTACCTATTATTATTGGTTTGTCGGTGTTTACGCTTGCGTCTTTCGGTATTGCCTTTAGCAGCAGCATCGAAGTGATTTATGTTTTTCGCATTTTGCAGGGGTTATCTGCCGGAGCGGGAATTGTTATTGGTCGCGCCGTTATCCGCGATGTGTATGCGGGCGCCGCGGCGCAGCGTGCCTACGCAACCGTTGTTATGGTGTTTTCAGTGGCTCCGGCTATTGGCCCTGTGGTTGGCGGGCTGCTGCACAGCGAATTTGGCTGGCGCTCGTGCTTCATTTTTTTGGGTGGCACCAGTGCGTTACTACTAGTCTTGGTACTGCTGATTTTGCCAGAAACACTGGCCCCGGAATCGCGCCAGTCAATGTCCTTGGTGTCGCTGGTAAAAACTTATAAAGAAGTATTTTTAAACTTTCGGTTTATGAGCTGGGCGGTGTCGTTTGCACTTATGTTCGGCGGTTTTTTTGTTTACGTGCTGTCGGCGCCGGTATTTTTACTGGAGCATCTCCAGCTCGGGCCAACTGAGTTTCTTTGGCTATTCGGCCCCGCAACGGCGGGCATGATGTTGGGGGCGTACCTTTCCGGACACCTTGCTGGGCATTGGCCATTGCCGCGATTGCTGCGTATTGGTTTTGTCATTATGGCGGCCGCGACCTTATATAACTTAATAGTGTCTTGGCTTGCGCCTAGCAACTTTTATTATTACTTACCGTATTTTTTTGTGTACACCCTAGGTATGTCTTTGGTGCAGCCAACCATCACCTTATTAGGCTTAGATTGCCTGCCCGAGCGGCGGGGCACCGCCTCGTCAATACAGCTTTTTACCCAAACCGGATTTAACGCCTTGTTGGCGGCGGTGATTGCACCTTTTGTTTGGGGCTCACCTTTGCATCTTGCGATGAGTGCAGCCTCAATGTTGGCGCTGTCGTTAATTGGAATCTATTTTTTACGCTGGATGACTCTGTCGGGTCGAATTTCAGCGGCGTCAGTAACCAGCTAGCGTCGGCGCGATACGAGGTGATAAATGGCTGAGGTTTCCCCTGTAGTGAATTCGCCTGCAGATATTACAAACAGGCCTTACCCAAATCACATTTATGCGTGCTACGTAATTTTTGTGTTGTTTGTGGTAACGGTTTTTTCACAGTTAGATCGGCAGTTACCCACTTTGCTGGTTGAGCCTATTCGGCGTGAGTTTGCCATTAGCGACACTGCCTTTAGTTTTTTACAAGGCTACGCCTTTGCCTTGGTATACACCTTTGCGGGTTTGCCCCTAGGGCGAATGGTAGATCAGCGCAGCCGTCGCTTACTCATCTTTTGGGGCTTACTATTCTGGAGCCTGATGACTGTCTTTGCGGGTTTCGCTCAGAACTACAGCAGCCTGTTTATAGCGCGTATGGGCGTTGGTATTGGCGAGGCGGTGTTAGCTCCAGCGGCATATTCCATTATTGCCGATTACTTTGCGCCCGAGCGCCGCGGTCGCGCGCTGGGCATATATTATATTTCTATCGCCATCGGTTCAGGCGCTTCGCTGTTGCTGGGCGGCTACCTGCTCAAACTTATTCCTAGCGAGGGTATGGCGCTGCCTGTTATTGGTCATTTACTGGCGTGGCGCTGGGTATTTATTTTTGCCGGCTTGCCGGGGCTACTGTTGTCTTTGCTGATGTTTACGATCCGCGAACCAGAGCGCCGCGAGCTTGCGCAGCGCCTCAATGTGCCTGTTTCTGAATTACTCGCCTTTCTGAGCAGCGAGCGCGCCACCTTCGGGCGTTTACTATTTTATCCCTCGATACTAGCGATTATTGGCTACGGCAGTTTGGCTTGGGCACCGTCGGTATTTACCCGTCGCTTTAACTTGGATATCTCCCATTCGGGAATGTTATTGGGTGGCCTTATTGCGGGCGCAGGAATTATAGGCGGCCTGATCAGTGGCCATCTCAGTGATTACTGGCGTGCGAAGGGGGTGCAAGCGGCGCGGTTTAGAGTCGCGCTTGTTGGTCAAATGCTGTTATTGCCCTGTGTGAGCACTTGGTCGCTAATGCCCACCTCAAGCATGGCCCTCGGTGTATTGTTCTTTGCGGTTTTAGGGCTGTCGATTGCGCAAACCGCTGCGCCCGCGGCTATTCAGGAAGTAACGCCAAATGCCATGCGCGGCCAAGTTATAGCAATTTACTTACTGCTGGGCGGCTTGCTGGGCATTGGCCTAGGACCAACCCTTGTGGCGCTAACGAGCGATCTAGTGTTTGCCGGCAAAGCCTTGCACCTCGCGGTGTCGGTTACCGCCTTGCCCGTGTCATTATTGGGTTTGTGGCTGTGCTGGAGCGGACAATCGCGCTATGCCTTAACGCGGGCACGCATCTGGGCGGAGGCGTGTATGTTAGCGCCGACCGTGAAATTGTGAGAGCGAGACTGGTATCTATAAAACAGATACATTCGATGAATATATTTAAATTTACGATATGTTAATAATTTTCTAGAATCTGTTCAATAAATAATAAACACCATCGGCAATGCAGCAGCTGGCCGACGACATATGAATAGGTAAGATTATGAGCTCTGAGTCATTATTAACGCCGCCAAAAGCACTGCGCGAAGTTGCTCTACACGACAAATATACCCTAGAGCAGGGCCAAATATACGCCAGCGGCACCCAGGCCTTGGTGCGTCTGCCAATGATGCAGCAATTACGTGATCATCGCGCTGGATTAAACACTGCAGGTTATATTTCTGGTTACCGAGGTTCGCCCCTCGGCGGCGTTGATATGGCGCTGTGGGCGGCGAAAAAAGAGCTTGCCGAGAAGAATATTGTCTTTCAGCCAGGCTTAAACGAAGACCTTGCGGCTACGGCAGTGTGGGGCACCCAGCAAACCAATTTGTATGAAAGCAGCCGCTACGACGGCGTGTTTGGTATGTGGTACGGCAAAGGCCCAGGGGTAGACCGCTCTGCGGATGTGTTAAAACACGCAAATTCAGCGGGCAGCTCGCGCCACGGCGGGGTGTTAATGCTGGCGGGTGACGATCACGCGGCTAAATCCTCGTCTATTGCCCATCAATCAGAGCACATTCTCATCGCCTGCGGTATTCCGGTATTGTACCCCGCCAATGTGCAGGAATATCTCGACTACGGTTTGCATGGCTGGGCGATGAGTCGCTATTCCGGCCTGTGGGCTGGCATGAAATGTGTTACCGACGTGGTTGAGTCCTCAGCCTCGCTAGAGGTAGATCCAGATCGCACCAAGATCATTTTACCTGACGAGTTTCAAATGCCTGAGGGCGGCTTAAATATCCGCTGGCCGGATACGCCTCTCGATCAAGAAGTACGTATGCTGAACTACAAATGGTATGCGGCACTAGAATATATTCGTGCTAATAAGTTGAATAGGGTGGTATTGGATTCACCCAGTGCCCGCTTCGGCATTATGGCCGCGGGCAAGGCGTATTTAGACCTTCGTCAAGCGCTGGTCGATCTTGGTTTAGACGAGGATACCTGCCGCCAGCTTGGTATTCGTATTATGAAAGTGGGTTGTGTATGGCCACTGGATGCCCGAGATTGCCGCGCCTTTGCCGAGGGCCTAGAAGAAATTTTGGTGGTGGAAGAAAAGCGCCAAATTTTAGAGTACGCCCTTAAAGAAGAACTGTATAACTGGCGCGAAGACGTGCGGCCACGCATCTACGGTAAGTTTGACGAGCGTGATAATGCCGGTGGCGAATGGTCGCAGCCCCGTGGTAGCTGGCTTTTGCCTGCGCGCTACGAATTATCACCGGCCATCATCGCCAAGGCGATTGCCTCGCGCTTAACCAGAATGCCGCTCAGCGATGAAGTTAGGCGTCGTATACTGTCGCGTATCGATATTATCGAAGGCAAAGAAAACGCGGCGCAGCAGTCTGGTATGCCGGTCGAGCGCAAGCCGTGGTTCTGCTCTGGCTGCCCTCACAATACTTCGACCAAAGTGCCAGAAGGCTCGCGGGCTTTGGCGGGTATTGGCTGCCACTATATGGCAATGTGGATGGACCGCAACACCGAAACCTTTAGTCAGATGGGCGGTGAAGGGGTTACGTGGTTAGGGCAAATGCATTTCACCAACGATAAGCATGTATTTGTGAATCTTGGCGACGGGACCTATTTCCATTCGGGTATTTTGGCCGTCCGCGCTGCAGTAGCCGCCTCCGCCAATATGACCTATAAAATTCTGTTTAACGACGCGGTGGCAATGACCGGCGGCCAGCCCGTAGACGGCGTATTGACGGTGCCGCAAATTGTCGACCAATTACTAGCAGAGAATGTTGCCGAGGTACTGGTGGTTTCCGACGAGCCAGAAAAATATCAGCAGCTCAAGGTCAATGCCAAGGTCTTCCATCGTGATGAATTAGAACCTATACAATTGCGCCTGCGGGATACCACTGGGGTCACCGTGATTGTTTATGATCAAACCTGCGCAACCGAAAAGCGCCGCCGCCGTAAACGCGGCTTAATGGTTGATGTAAAGCGCCGAGCCTATATTAACCCCGCTGTATGCGAAGGCTGCGGTGATTGCTCGGTGGCCTCTGGCTGCGTGTCGGTAGAACCTTTAGAAACGCCATTGGGCACTAAACGCCAGATTAATCAGAATAGTTGTAATAAAGACTTCTCCTGCTTAAAAGGCTTCTGTCCGAGTTTTGTGACGATTGAAGGCGGTGACTTACGTCGGCCCGAAGCGCTTGAAGGTAAACGCGATCTGCTGCAAGACTTACCGATGCCGGTACTCCCATCATTAGAGCAACCTTATGGTTTGGTGGTAGCGGGTATTGGTGGCACTGGCGTAGTAACCATTGGCGCCTTAATGGGCATGGCGGCGCATTTAGAATCCCGCGGTATTACAGTGTTAGATCAAACCGGACTCGCCCAAAAAGGCGGGGCGGTGATGAGTCATATTCAGATTGCCGCCCGTCCTGACGATATTCACGCCACCCGCATTGCGGTGGCTGAGACGAGCGCACTAATTGGTTGCGATGAAATTGTCGCGGCCTCAAATGATGTGTTGTCGCGGGTGAAAGTGGGCTTGACCAAAGCAGTCATCAATACCGCGCTAACGCCGGCGGCAGAGTTTTTGTCGAACCCGGATTGGAAGTTCCCTACGGAAACGGCTGAAGGCAATATTCAGCAAGCACTGGGTAATGATTGTGAATATATCGATGCCACGGCATTAGCAGAGTCGGTTATGGGCGACAGTATATTTGCCAATCCGCTCTTGCTTGGCTACGCCTGGCAGAAGGGCTGGGTGCCGCTTTCTTATGAGTCTTTGCAGCGCGCCATTGAATTAAATGGGGTGGCGGTAGATAAAAATATCGATGCTTTTGAGTGGGGCCGGGTTGCCGCCCACGATCGCAATTTATTGCCAGAAGTGGCTACGGATACCCGTGCGGTGCAATGGGTAGAGCCAGAAACGCTAAACGGCGTGGTCGAACGCGGTATGGCCTTGCTGCGTGATTATCAAAACGAGGCTTACGCCCAGCGCTATGCTGATGCTGTTGAGCGCGTTAGGCAGGCAGAAGACAAGGTCGGTGCTAATCGGGGTAATCCCCTAAGCATTTCGGTAGCACGCAATTTAATGAAGCTAATGGCCTACAAAGACGAGTATGAGGTTGCGCGTTTGCACGCCTCGCCAGTCTTTATGCAGCAGCTAAAAAAACAGTTTGCGGGTACACCAGGTAAAGACTACCAGCTGAATTTCCATATGGCACCGCCGCTGATTTCGAAAAAGGATCACAACGGCCATTTAATCAAACGTCAGTTTGGCCCCTGGATGATGCCTGCCTTTAAATTGCTGGCCAAAATGAAATTTTTAAGAGGCACGGCGCTGGATATCTTTTCATATACCGAAGAACGCCAGCACGAACGTCAGTGGATTGCGGATTACCTCGCCTTAACTGAGGAGTTCTGCGCTAGCTTAAGTAAAGAGCGCTTGGCATCCGCGATTGCGCTGGCGGAGATTCCTCAAACAATTCGCGGCTTTGGTCATGTTAAAGAGCGCAACATGCTAGAGGCGCGTAAACATTGGGCGTCGCTAATGGAAAGCTACGGTGAGCCTCGGTGAAAATGTTTGTGGCCGCTTTCTCAAATAAAACTCGAGTACAGTGCAGTAAATAATAAGTTTAATAAGGACAAGGAAATGGCTGATAAAGAGAAACTGGAGACAAAGCAAGATGATCGCCCCTACCCAAGTAGGCCTGGTAGTTTGCCACGGGAGCTGAATCAGGTAACTGCGCAGTGGCTCACTGAGCTATTGGGCCGAAAGTACCAAGGGCTCGTGGTCGAGAAGCTAGAAGAGGTCCAGCTAATAAACAGCCATACCACCAAGCTACGCGTGAAGCTGCATTACAATGCGGTAGGGCACAGCGTGGGCTTGCCGCAGAATGTGTGTTTAAAATCAAACTGGTCTGAGGGTTTTGAAAGCGGCGAAATTTGCGAATTGGAGGCGCGCTTTTACTCAATGATGCAAAATCATTTAAGCGCGCCAGTGCCCAGGTCTTATTTCGCCGATTGGGACGGTGATGGCAGTGGTCGCGGCGTGGTTATGTTCGAAGACCTTGGTTGCGCTGCGGGCACATTCGGCAATAGTCTCGATCATCTCGGGGTCGACGGCGTTGCCAAAGGGCTGGAGTCCCTCGCCGTATTGCACGCCTCACTGTGGGATAGCCCACAGTTAAATCAAGACTGGTTGCATCGCTCAATGAACACTGCCGTGGATACCGAACAGGTGCTACGGATGTACAATTATTCAAAAATTAATATTGATCGCCCAGCCTATCGGGAATTTCTACCCGACTGGCTCCATCAAACCCCCGAACGCTTCGCCCACGCTTTTGACGAGCTGGCGGCGATAGACCGAGAAATGGCGGGGCCGCTGTGCCTTGTTCACGGCGACTCTCATCAAGGTAATAGTTTTCTACGCGATAACGGCGAACGAGTCTGGTTAGATTGGCAATTGGTGCGCAAGGGTAAGCCGTGGCGGGATATCGTTTACTTCACCCTAGGTGCACTCACGGTTGAAGAGCGCCGCAGCAGCGCGCGTGATTTAGTAAATCACTACTACGACCACCTGCTCTCCTTAGGTGTAAAAGGCGTCGAGTCACGGGAAGTCGCGTGGCAGCAATTTCAATTATGGCCGGCCTATGGCATGCAGGCCTGGCTCTCGAATATGGATGTTTGGGGTCAAAGCGGTGGTGATATGATCCGCCGATTCTGGACCGCTGCGGCCGACTACGAAACTGTGGAGCGACTCACCGCCGGAAAATCACCACGTCGAGAAATTCGGCTTGGCGAGGGCGCGCGGGAGGTCTCGCCGATGATTAAAGATATGTTGGCGAGAGGCGAAATTTAGATCGCCTTGGACAAATATTTCGCTCGGAATCAATACGTTTATTGCACGAAAATATTCGTGTTGGCGCGAAGTTTTGCGGCATTTAAGTGAAACCTGTTCAACTTATAATTCGGCGTTACGAATCATAGTGTAGGGTTCGTCGCTTTTGGTCGCTTGGCCATATACCTAACTCAGCCGTTGCTGGTGATCTGGTGTATAAAGTTAACAAAGGCATCACTCATTTGGTACCTTATTTCTCGATGTTCTGGTCTTTTCCCTGAAATTCTTGTGCAGTTGTAATTGTTTTTGTTGCAAACAGAATGTTGCCCGTGTGGCGTCTAGTAGGCCTGTGACGAGCTCGGTCGGGGGTGCAGAGCTTGCGGGAGGCATGGCCACGTTTTTATAACTCGATTGATGCGTGAGCTAGACGCAGTCGAGGGGACAGATTCTGAGAGGGCGCAAAGGGCTGCGAAAGGCAGGGCTGGGGTTTTCAGGCCTAAACGTTTATCTGAATTCTCCTTTTTGAACGACGTAATAGGGGGGTTAAACCAAGTTGGCCGTATTTCTTGTTTACACGCAATTGCACAAAATGTATATTTGTGTCATATAATTTAGCGAGCACGTATTGTTACGTTTTAGAAAAGCGTGAGCGTGGACCCAAAGCTGCTCGCTCAATATAAAATAATAGCAATAGCTTTCACGATAGTTGTACTCGGGGTAAATAATAATGAATAAATTACGCGGCATGGCTTCATCGTCAGTTAGAGTATTGACTGTCTTTACTGCGGCATCGGTATTTTCTTCAGCGGCATACGCAGTGGCAGAGTCGGGCACGAAAGCGCTTGAGGAGGTTATTGTTGTTGCGCAAAAGCGTCAGCAGAGTCTGCAGGATGTACCAATATCGGTGAACGCGTATTCAGATCAGAAATTGGGTGAAATGAATATTAACTCGGTATCTGAAATAGCGCGTATTGAGCCATCCTTGCGTTTTACCACCGCGAGTTTTGCTTTTACCGCGAATTTCTCTATGCGGGGTGTAACCTCATTTTCTAGTCAGGGTGGGATTCAGCCCAGTGTGGCATTGATTATCGATGGGGTGCCGTTGTCCCGTGCGGGGGAGTTTGCAACTGAGCTGGGAGATATTCAGCGAGTTGAAGTACTTCGTGGTCCGCAGGGAACCTTGTACGGGAAGAACGCAACAGGTGGATTAATTAATCTGTTACGTAAAGCTCCCAGTGAAGAGTTTGAGTTAGCTATCGAAGGTAGCTATACCACTGACGAGGAGGCGCTTACCCGATTTATGGTGAATGGCGCACTATCAGATAGCATGCGGGCTCGCTTTTCTGCGTTTTATAAAGACCGAGAAGGCCACATCGAAAACCTTGCACCAGGTATCGGCAATGACAGCTTCGAGGAGGTATGGGGGGCGATGGGCAAGCTCCAGATCGATTTTTCTGATTCAGTAGATCTGTTGCTCACCGCTGAGCACCGCGATTCCTATAACGGCGGTCAGCCGCAGATTCCGACTGTAGTCAGCGATCCCGACCGACGCGCAGCTATTGGTGAAGAAGCGCTTTCAGATATATTTAAAATCAATCAGGATCGCCAGACCCAAGCGAATATTGAAAACTCTGGGTTTATCGCCGACCTGACTTGGCGGCTGAGCGATGCACTGCTGTTCAAGTCAATCACAAATTATCGTCAATGGTTTTCTGATATTGATCAGGATATCGACGCGTCTCCCGCAACGGCAACCAATACACTCAATATTCCTGCGGTGCATATTCCCCGCTCAAATTTGAACCCCAATAGTGACAGCGAAGAGCCGATTGTCGACAAACTGAATTATGCCAGTCAGGAATTTCGCTTCGATCTTAGCAATGACAGTGTCGATTGGACCTTCGGTGTGTTCTATCAAGACTATAATGAAGACCAGTTGGCAGAGGTCGCGCTGTACCTTAAAGACACATTTTTTGCGCAAGAAGCCGGTGTGTCATTGCCGCTGGCCACCGGGGAATACTTTGGTTACACCACAACACCTGAAGCGTATATGACGATAGAAACCATGTCTGCGTATTCGGATCTTACCTGGCATGCATTGAATAACCTCGATCTTTTTGCTGGTTACAGGTACACGCAAGAAGAAGGCGGGATAGATCATTATCGGCGTGATGTCGTTGTGGCTGATGTGCCAACCTGTTTCAGCACAACTGCCACGAAAGCAACATTCACGCCGGATGCGCTGGGGTGCGTTCCAGTTGTGAATGATACAACTGAGTTCAGTGCAGACAGTTCCATAGGTGAGTGGTCGGCCCGGGCAGGCATCTCTTGGTTTGCCAGTGATGCAATTAATTTTTACGCTACCTGGGCGCGAAGCTTTGTTGGTATTTCCTTTGACCCAGGTCGTACAACTACGCAGGAGCGCGCCATTCTCGAGCCCAGCACGTCTGAGGCGATTGAAGTCGGTATTAAATCTGAGTTGTTTGATAACCGCCTGCGTTTGAATGCTGATGTATTCCTGCAGGAGACGGACAATCTTCAGGTCTCTCGGCTGATTCCGGGTACGATCGACACCGAAGCGTTTAATGCAGGCTTGATCGAGAGTTATGGTCTTGAGCTGGACTTTGCTTGGCAGGTGAGCAATCGCCTGAGAATTGATGGCGCGATGACTTGGGTGAACAGTGAGTTTGGTAGCCTAGTGCAGCCCTGTTACGTAGGGCAAACAGAGGGTCAGGGTTGTAATATAGACAACAGCGGTCAAGGCTCACCCAATGCACAGGACATTGCTGGAAGCCAGGCTATCGATACACCGGAGATCAGCTACAGTATTTCAGGACGCTATGAAGTTCCTCTGGAAGAGCAGCCCTACAATATTTTTGCGACTGCGGGATGGAGCTGGCAGGACGATACCTTTTTCCAGCTGAATCACGATCCAATGAGTACGCAGGAAGCTTATGGCTTACTTGATATGACTATTGGCATTACCGATCGCAGCGAGCGCTATCAGGTTGTGCTTTTCGGAAAAAATATGTTGGGTCAGGAGTTTGTAGCCCAAGCGGGAGAGACCGACGGTGTAATCGGGCGGGTATATGTCCGTACGCCGCGGGAAGCTCAACGTTACTGGGGAATTAAAGCCCGTTACACGTTTTTTTAAACAGGCTTATTGGCTCGCCTAAAACAATAATAGTGGGTGTGGCCGGTTTACGACATGTAGGCGAGCGGCGAAATTTAAAATTCTGTGATGCCATAAAAAAGTCGTATTCGATTTGTGATAAGAGCTTAAGGTACGTTGCCAGCTTATCGACCCGAAGAGCTGGCAATGCGCTAAAGTATGAATGTACTGGACTCGAATTGGCGAGCTCGCTAGGCCCAAGTCGTATTATTACAGATCCTTTCAACAGTGGTTTAACACCATTTTCTCAATATCTACATTTCTCCATTGGTATTGTGGTCGACGGCTTTTGAGTCTCGCGCTAAGCCTGTATGCTATTTGATGCTACTATCGTTGAGTTGTGCCCTTTGTTAGCTTTTCGGCCACCCCTAGCTTAGCCTCTGATCTGGATTGGCGCTGCCGCCAGCAGAGGGGGCTTAAATTGGGTGATTTTGCAGCGATAATCGGTAATTTCTACCTAGAATGCCTTATAAAGGAAGCTGTTAAGTTGACAAAGAAAGGCAGTAAATCAGATACGATTAGCAATATCATAAGTGCTGCAGGTGTGGTGTTTGCGGAGTCGGGTCTGGCAGATGCGAATATTCAAGATATTGCAGACCGAGCCGGAGTCACAAAACAGCTGGTATATCATTACTTTAAAAATAAGAATCAATTATTCGCCTGTGTAATTGATGCCTCATCTGACGACTCCATGCAGACATTAATTTCTGAATTGCAGCAGTCCAATATTTCCTCCATGGCACCCGTGCCAGCGCTATATGAGTTAATTGATAAGACCATCGAGGTTTACTATAAACATCCACTTATTGCATCACTTGCTGGTGATGGTATTCGCTATCACGGTAGCCATGAAACGCCGCGAAATGAATTTGCTCGATTGGGCCCTGAGCTTACAAAAATGTTGGGTGAAATAGTCCGGCGCGGGAAAGCCAGCGGTGAGTTTAGAGAAAGCATAAACCCCGATTTACTCTTCGCAACAATAGGCTTGATAGCGGGCAGCACGTTCACAAACCGTTATGTGGTAAGTGTGCTGGGAAATATTGATCCGACTAGCGATGAGGGAGCGGCGCTGTGGCGGCCGTTTATTGTCGATTTAATAAGTGCTGGAGTACTAAAGCGTAACTAGTTCCTGTGGGAGTTGCCGTATTCTTTTTACATGCAGGTCGATCAGTGATTATCATTTGTTATCCCCTTTCTATACCTCCCACTTGTGTATTGCTTCGTGTGACTGAAAGGCCTAGATCAGGCACTGTTTGTGAGAAGGGTTGATGTAAGACGCTGATTTATAAGCGATAAATAAATTATATACTCTTCTCTGTAAGTATCTAAAGAGCGAGCGTCAAGCCTTTAAGTATCTATTATATCTAATCAATACCTCCCTTGGTCCTCTTCAGTTGAGCGTAAGCCAGATGGCTTGGCTTAAATGCACAAATTAATACATTTGACTCCTAGTAAAACGAGACTTCTCTTTGCTGTATGTAAAGTGTCGTACTATCAACAGAACCAATACAGTGCGCTCACGTGCCAGTGAGTAGCCTAATAAGAATAATGAGGTGTATTTTGATGAGTAAAGAAATTTTTCGGGCGATAGTTTAGCGTTTGTAATACAGATTTTTTCAAAATTAAATACCAATATTTTACATCGTAGAATGAAGCTAGTGATTCGCAGGAAATTTTATTTTTATCCCGTTATTAAATATTGGCCAAGTAATAATTATCGTTGAATTGACAATAAAAATAATGGGCGCGCGATTTTCTGTGCGTCACTGTAGGAGAGATATAATGAAGTCAACTCGCATGTTAAGTACGCTAGTGCTCGTGGCAATTTTTTGTATTTTTACTGCTTGTGGTGGCGGTGGGGGTAACTCAGCTACTGCACCAACGACTGCACCAGCGGCTGCCAAAGTGAGTGAGTCGCGGACCTATGAAGGCATGGTTACCGAGCAAGCATATTTTACAACTCGCTATGGGGACACGATGAATATAGATCTGTGTTTTCCTGCAGAATCTGCCGATAGCACTGAGAAGGCGCCCGGTCGCTTTCCTGTTATTGTTGAATTGTCCTATACCACTCGTGCGGGTCCCGTACCGGATTGTGGCGGCGTGGCTGATTTGGGCGTCAGTTTTCCTGAGTTTGTCCGTAACGGTTATGTCGCTGGTTATGTAAACGTGCCGGGAACTGGCGAAAGTGAGGGTGGCCCTTGGAATTATGGTGATCCCGCTTGGGCCTTGCGTAATTATGATGCGATTGAGTGGTTGGGCGCACAGGAATGGTCTACCGGCAACGTCGGTACAATTGGTGGTTCAGGTAATGGCGTCAGCCAGGTTCAAACGGCGCCCTATGCCCCTCCGTCATGGAAGGCAATGATTCCTCAGGTCACCAGCGGCAACGGTTATATGTTGCTCTATCCCGGTGGAATTAGGTCTTTTGCTACGGCTTCGCTAGTTTGCAGCATTCCCGGCGGAATGGCCTATGGTCAAAATGGCACCTATGCACCCCCTCAAGATCAGAGTGAATGGGAGCGTTCAGTAAAAATCTGGACAGATAAAGTTTACACCGCACAAACGCCATATTGTCCGGCAGTTTACGGGTTCTGGGATCATCCACAAAAAGATGAGTTTTGGGATGCCTTTGGGATTGCCAACCGAGAAATTACCGATATCCCCGCCTGGGTTTGGAGCGCGTGGGATGATCTGTTTGTCGCTGGCTCGATAGACGACTATGAACATTTTGGCGGTAAAGACAATATGCTTGCCTTCGGATTTATGAGTCATGCGGGGAATGCACCAGGATTTGATTTAACCAATGAAGCGCTGCGCTGGTTTGATTATTGGTTGAAAGATGAGAAAAACGGTATCGAGGATGAGCTTGATAGTGCCCGCTTCCGCTATATGACTTATCAAGAGTGGGAGTCTAAAGAGGCCGACAATTGGCCTATTGCAAATACCCAGTATACCAAGCTGTATTTGAAAGCGGGCAGTTCGGAATTGCCCATGGGCGATCCATTAGTCGAGGGAGCATTGTCTGGGCTGCCGCCAACAACTGCGGGCTCAAATGCATACACTTATTCGCCGATAGACGGCCTGCGTAATGGATATACTGGCTTTTCGCAAACGCATAATGAGACCAATCCTGAGAATCGGGATATTGTTGGTTATAACGATCCCGGTGATCGCGGCGATCAGCGCCTAGAAAACCCGCTTTCGCGTGTTGTTTATATGTCTGATCCCGTTGAGGAAGACATGGAGATTACTGGCCCAATTACCATGACCCTATTTGCTTCAACAACGGCAGCTGACACCGACTTCATCGTTAAATTAATTGATGTTTTTCCCGACGATCCAGCCGAAGATATCCTAACAGCGCCGCAACCTGGTGCGTGGCTGATGATTCAACCCGGTTATTTAAAAGGTACCTTTCGTAGTTACGAGAGTGACTATCGTCGTCAAGAAGCGATACCCGTGGGTGAGGTGGTTGAATACAATATTGCCCTTTTCCCTGCTTCGTGGCTGGTCAAGAAAGGGCATCGTATAGCTGTGGCGATCAGTTCTAGTGACTTTCCCTATGTATTCCCCAATGAGAATCCTGCGGATATTACGGTTCATTACTCAGAAGAATACCCTAGTCATATTGTGTTACCAATAATCCCTAAGAAATAAGCAAAGTAGACGCGACGCGCGCCATGCTGGGTGCATAGTGGTAAACCATTTCTACAGGCAGATCTTGCTTTGCCTGCGTTCACCTATATTAATCCATTTGTAAAGCTTAGGTCCTGGTGTTGGCCAAGTCCTGGGCTTTCGCCTTATGTATTGGCAGCTCCTCGAGCTGATCGTTACTAATTTTATTAGCGCTTGTAGGGTCACCTACTCGAAGATTTCAATAAATTAATGTCGCTGAATCCTACAAATCTTGACATGCAATTAAATTTACGTGATTGTAAATATAATTACATGTGGCTCTCTTCTTGAGCCTGATGAATATAATTATAAAAATGTACGTTCGATTAGTGTCTATCGATATTTTTTAATAAAAATTCTATAAAAAAATACGGAGTTGGATATGGCAGAAAGTAAGCAGGCGCACATGGAGTTAGCAATACAAGTTGATGGCTATACAGTGACCGACAGTGCCTTCGGTAACCCCTATATAGATCGTGATGAATGGCGAGATACCCCATATCCGCATCGGAATATACATGGCGGCTTCGCTGGCTGTGATACCCGATTTACTTTCTATTACCCGCCTGCAGCAGACTACAAGTCACGGATGTTTCAGCCAATAGAGGGCGCTCATGCCGGCCATGAAGATGCTTTTGATGGGCTTATGGGGAAAATGCTAGGTGGTTTGCCGATGATCGTCCGCTTAGGGGGGTACATGGTGGAGTCGAATTCCGGTCATATTGGCGATAGCCTTGACGCTAAAGTTGGGCCAGACCCAACTGTTTACGGGCACCGCGCCAGTGTGGAAACGGCTAGATTTTCAAAGTATGTCGCCGCTCAAGTGTACGGCGAAGCGCCAGAATACGCATATGTGTGGGGCGGAAGCGGCGGTGGTCGCCGTTCCCCGCTGTGTCTCGAATACGGTGCGGGGGTTTATGATGGCGCGCTGCCGTTTATGGGGGGCGGTCCGATTGACGAACACGGAACTACAGACCGCATACGCAGTGAGCAGCCGGTGCACTTTGGTTGTATGTTTAACGTGCAGCGTCTACTTGGCGACGACATCAAGCTGGTAATTGACGCAATGCGCCCTGGGGGTAGTGCTAATCCCTTTGTTGGACTCAATTCCCATCAGCGCGAAGAATTGAATAGCTTATACCGTCTAGGTTATCCCCGAGGTGATGAATTTATGATTTCGGAGCCAATGGGGCAGATTTGGCTGTGGACATCGATCTCTGACATGCTGCAAGAGGAAGACGCTGAGTATTTCGCTAATTTTTGGACTAAGCCGGGTTATGTCGGCTTTGATAACCCCGAGTATGTGCAGGACGATTTAATCAATTGCCGAGTCAGGGTTCGCAAAGTGATCACCGTCGGGGAGTTGTTGCAGAGTCCGGCGTTTGCGGGATCGGAGTATGCCCGTGCCAAGCCAATGGCAATGATGATGGCGGCGCGCGGGGCAGACTTTCCCCTAGCGGTTCAACTGGAAGGCATGGATGACGGCTATTTGCTCGGCACTGGGGTGAAAGTACTCACTGGTGAAGCTGCCGGCCGCCAGCTGTACTGCACAAGCTTTGCAGAAGATGTGTTGTTTTGTGATGGTAGAAACGAAGCCAATTTACTGCGCTTTACTGGAGTAAAGCCCGGAGATGAAGTGCAAGTAGACAATCGCGCGTTTTTGGCTTTTTGTTATTACTATCGTCACCACGTATCAGACGATCCAGCTAATGATTTTCTTCGCCTCGATGGTGTGCCAATTTATCCCCAGCACGATATGCCGCTCCAGTCGCCGCTTATGGGCGTTGCTTATTCTGGGCAGTACGACGGTAAGTTGCTGTGGATACACCACACCCACGACGCCTCGCTATGGCCGCCGCAGGGCGTTATTTATCGGCGGGCGGTTGAACTAGCTCAGGGTGAACAGGGCTTGTCTGAAAATTTCTGTTTGCGCTGGACCCAAAATGCCGAGCATGTACCGCCAGCGTTTTTGCCGTCATCGCCTGACCGGGCTACACCCACGTGGCTAGTAGATTATTTACCGCATATCGAACAGGGGCTCGCAGATCTTGTTGACTGGGTAGAGACTGATAAAAAACCGGCAGCAACAAATTACCAATTCGTAGATGGCAGAATCGTTTTACCTGATAGTGCTGCGGAGCGAATGGGTGTTCAGCCGGTAGTGACTATTACGGCTAATGGTAGCTCGCGGGTTGAGGTCGAGAGGACTGGTTCGGTCAGTTTTGAGCTCCATGCTGCGGTTCCACCAAATGCCGGATCTATCGTGAGCATAGAATGGGACTGGTTAGGGCAGGGGCAGTTTGAGGAGGCCGAAAACCTCCAAAGAGCCAAAGACGAACTGCATATAACTAAACGCCATAGTTTCGATAAGCCGGGCACCTATTACGTCACAGCGAAGGTGATTTCTCACCGTGAAGGTGACCTGAACGCCACCTTTAGACGCCTAAGCAACTTGGCATCTGTGCGCGTTGTGGTTGCTGAATAGTCTAAACTCCGTTTGCGGATGAATTTTCCTGTAATCAATGTTTTTATGATAAGTGCTTGCCGGCAAGTTCTTTTGAGGTGTACTCATAAAATCGCTTTCTTAAAGTGTTTAAAGCGACTGATTCCATAATTATAAGGTTGGAAACGCAGTTGTTGGCAATCTTTCTGCTCCGTTATTGCGTCGCTTTCATTATGTTCAAATATTGCTCCGCTAGCCGGTTTCACTGCTTTCAATAAAGAAATGAGGCCCATCAAAAATATTAAATTGACAACTATGTAAATTTAAACAAATATACTAGAAAGCGCACTTGATGCGTGAGATTAATAATTATAATAAAGAGGTCTAATCTGTGGATAAAGATATCAGTAAGAAAGTTGTTGAGCTTATAACTGCTGGATTAACTTTATCAGTTCTGTCTTTAAATGTTGTGGCGGAAGATAAGGTTCCTAAAGCAGCTCAAAAGGAAAGTCTAAGGCTTGAAGAGTTGATAGTTACCGCTCAGCGCCGCGAGCAGTCAATTCAGGATGTACCTATTTCAATTAGCGTTTTTAGCGGCGACAAGCTCGTGGAGATGAAAGTAGATCGATTTGAAGATCTCGTCTTGCAAGAGCCATCACTAACCTTGAAAGCAGGTATGAGCCCCAATGCCCTCCAATTTGGTATGCGCGGATTTAGCAGTTTGATACTCGGACAGGGTATTCAGCCAGCAGTATCACTTGTTGTAGATGGTGTGCCTTTGGCAATGGATTCTGAATTTGTTATGGAATTTGCTGATATTGAACGCATAGAAATTCTTAAGGGCCCACAGGGTACGCTCTTTGGCGGCAACGCCGTTGGTGGTTTGATCAATCTAGTTCGTAAACGTCCAGAAAACGAACATACCGCAAGGGCTGAGTTCGATGTCAGTAGTGATGGAGAGCGAATATACCGAGTGATAGCTGGGGGAGCGATAAGCGACGATGTAACGGGTAGAGTTTTTGCGTATAAAAAAGATAAAGAGGGTCATATAAAAAACATCTTTCCTGGTGCAAAAAAAGCCGGCTCAATTGATGAGCAAGGGGTGGTCGCGAAACTGTCTTTTGAAATAACTGAAAATGTCGAATTTTTGCTCACTGGTGAGTACCGGGACTTTATTAGTTATACCGGTTTGGTAACAACAATCAATGACGTCCCAGAGCGAGAAGCCGCCGTGGGTGCGCATGTAATCGCCGACCCGTTCTTGATCAATCAGAACCAGGACGCATTTGGCGCGGTAGAAAACTGGGGGATAACATTAGAAACGACGTGGGACCTTTCGGAAAAGTCTTTAATCACGTTAACCTCTAGCTATCGAGATTTGCTTAATTTAACAACTTTTGATTTAGACTCGTCCCCAGCGAGTGTCACTAATCGCCTTGATATGCCCTTTATTTTCTTTCCTGATTCTAATATCAGCAATATTGATGATGATGCAGGGGCTGAGACAGCGGTAATAGACACTAACTACTGGACCCACGAGCTTAAGTTCCAAAATATAACCGATAGTCGTGATACCGTTGTTGGTTTCTACTACCGGAATTTCCGTCAGGTTTCACCAACAAATGTTGGTTTGTTAGTACGGGGTGACACAGCTGCTGAAGAGGATATTCTCGGTCTTGGTATAGCGCCGCCATTGCCGACAACCTCTGCGCATTTAGCGTTAGGTATCGTATCTGATGCCGACTTGCGACGCGACGAAGCTGCTGTTTATGGCGACATAACTTGGCATTTAGGCAGCAGTTTCGACGTGTTTACTGGCTTGCGTTATCACCGTGAAAAAACATCGTTAATCCATTCGTCGCGAATAGCGATAACGCCTGCAATGGAACCATTCTTTAGTTCAGAGCCCGATAAGGGAATATTTAATCAGATATTAGTTGATCAGATTGGTGCTTTTGAAAGCGACCGCATAACGGAAGAGTGGGCGGCGAGAGCGGGTATGGCGTGGTTTATTAATACTGATACTAATGCTTATGCTAGTATTTCACGCGGTTTTATAGGGACCGGGGTTGATGCAAGCGCAGTTGCCGAGGAGGGCAAAGAATATCTAAACCCGACAACGGCAATCTCAATGGAAATGGGGATTAAGTCGGGGTTGCTCGATAATCGCATAACCTTAAACGGCGCAATATTCTATCAGGAAAGTAGTGATGTTCAGATCTCGACGATTCCACCAGGTGAGTTTCAAGCGCGTGCTCGTAATATTGGTAACTTAGAAAGCTTGGGCTTGGAGTTAACTTTTGGCTTCCGTGTAACTCAGAACTTAAGTCTTAATGCTTCGTTAACGGCCTTAGATACGGCGCGCCGGAATATTATTGAAGCTTGTTACTATGAACAAACCTCTGAACAAGGCTGCAATATGGATGTTGATGGTGATGGTACGCCAGAAAGCCAAGACGTCGACGGAGACCCATCTATCGGTACATCTGATTTAGCCTATTCGGTATCTGCTCGCTATGAAGTTCCGCAGTTATTGGAGTCGGCAAATGGCTTTCTAGCAGTGAACTGGAACTGGAGAGATGATGCCCAGTTTGACCTCGACGGTGACCCGCTAACTGTTCAGGAGGCTTATGGGCTTCTTGATATGGCGGTGGGTCTAGAAGACTTTAATAATAAATATCGCGTTTCATTCTTTGCTAAAAACGTTCTGGATACCTTTTTTGCTGGATCTAAAACATCTGGTGTAAATATTCTTGGTAGGGTAGCAATCAATACTCCGAGTCAAGCGCGGGTTTATTGGGGAATGCAGGCCATGGTTAGCTTTTAGTAAATGAGAATTAAGGGCGAGTAACTACTTACTGCTGTCTTACTCAAGTGCTTTATCAACTTTAAAGTAAAGAATAATTATTATCTTAAAAAGTGAGTGCTAAATGATTTTACCACGCTTTAAAAAAATACTAATCACGACACCATTACTGTTGTGCACAACAGTATTTACCGCTTCCGTACTTGCCGAAAGGGACAAGCAAAGTATTGAGGCGCCTATTGTTAAAACAGGTGAAGGGCGTTTGCAAGGGCATGTAAGTAAAGGCGTCTATGAGTTTTTAGGTGTTCATTATGGCGCTTCTACAGAAGGTGGTGCCCGATTTTTGCCGTCGAACAAACCGGATAAATGGAAGGGAGTTCGTAAAGCTGACACGAAGGGGGATCGCTGCCCTCAACCTGAAGTTAATATGCCCGGTGAGATGGCCACTGTGTTGTCATTCTCAGACTTACCGACCAGTGAAGATTGCTTAGTATTGGATCTTTGGACACCAGGGGTTGCTGATGAAAAGGCGCGCCCTGTCATGGTGTGGTTACATGGTGGCGGTTACTTTGTTGGCAGCGGCGGCGATAAATACTACCACGGCAGTAACCTAGCGCGGGGCAATGACGTTATTGTGGTGAGCTTGAATCACCGCCTAAATGCCTTTGGCTTTTTCGATCTTGGCGACAAGGCTGGTTCTAAATATCAAGCATCTGGCAATGTTGGAATGCTTGATATTGTGCGCGCATTGGAGTGGGTGCAGGAAAATATTACAAAGTTTGGCGGTGACCCAAATAATGTAACTGTGTTCGGGCAATCTGGTGGTGCGGGAAAAGTCAGTAATTTACTAGCGATGCCGCAGGCCAAGGGTTTGTTTCATAAAGCGATACTACAAAGCGGCGCGAATCCGACAATACGTGGTAAGGCGGAGTCTGCAGAGGTTAGTAAAAAGCTTTACGAGATCTTGGGTGTCGAGTCTGGTGATGTAAAAGCCTTGCAGGCGATGCCCGCCGATGTAATTGTTAAAGCCGCGGCAAAAATGGGCCTATTGCCTTTTGGGCCGCATATTGACGGCAAAGTAATAACGCAAAGTCCCTTTGATCCTGCGCCATCAACGTATCAAGGCGATGTGCCTATTATGTTGGGTTATACCAAAGACGAAGCAACGAATGTGTTTTTAACAGATCCAAGCTGGGACAAAATGACCGATGCTGATTTAACTGTTAGGGCAAATATGGTCGTTCCTCCGCACAACGTTAAGGAGGTAATTGCTCTGTATCGCAAGAAGGCCCCTAAAGATAAGCCCATGCATCTGTGGAGCAGCATGGTCACTGACCAGATGTTCGCAAGCAATACTATTGTCGTTGCAGAGCGGAAAGCCGCTGCGGGTAACGCGCCGGTATACATGTACAAAATTGACTGGGAGACCCCAGTGCTAGGGGGTAAGTTGCGTTCACCTCATGCTGTTGAATTGCCCTTGGTATTTGACACTGTGTATACCGCCGAGGGACTTGTGGGCAACGGCGAGCGCGCAGAGAATATGGCTAAGGTAATGAGCCAGTCTTTTGCCGCATTCGCCAGAAGTGGCAACCCTAATACTTTAGGGCTCCCAGAGTGGAAGCCCTATACGCTGCAGCATCGAGAAGTATTGGTATTCGATGACCAGATCAAAGTCATTAGCAATCCAAACAGTGAAGTTAGGGAGTTTTGGCAAAATATTCTGAAAGAGAAAGCCTCTGGCACCACAGCAATTACCGACGCATTTAACGCTAAGAAATTTGATTAATAATATTGATGCTAGGTATTACTAACCTAGCGTTTTCAAAGGAGTCGATATGGACAGATTAGCAAAAAAGGTTGCCGTTATCACCGGTGCTGGCGCTGGGATCGGGCGCGCCTCTGCCTTACGATTCGCTGCTGAAGGTGCAGCGGTGTTGGTAACCGACTTAAATTTAGATGCCGCAGATAAGGTAGTGGCTGAAATCGTAGAGCAAGGCGGGCGTGCATTATCGCTTAAAGTCGATGTTGGGGAAGAGCAAGAGCTTAACGCAATGATAGAGCTCGCAGTTAAACAGTTCGGTCGCATTGATGTGTTGTTTAATAATGCCGTAATTAATAGCAAAGAAATGTCGCTAAGAGATCGTGATTTTTTGAATTTTGATTCGGAGGTGTTTTTTACGAAAATGCGTGTCAATGCTCTATCTGGTGTGTTGGCGACCAAGTACGCATTGCCTTATATGTTAAAGCAGGGCGCCGGGTCCGTCATTTTTACTTCCTCGACAAGTTCGGTTGCTGGTGAGGTTTCGCAGTTTACTTATGGCGCATCTAAGGCTGCTGTTAATTTCTTTGTTCAATCTATTGCAGCTACCTATGGTAAATCGGGAATTCGCTGTAATGCAATTTTGCCGGGTGTTATTCAAACAGAATCAATGGAGATGTGGGCCAACGAGAATATGAAGTCTGCATTCTTGGATATTCAAAATGTACCTCGTCTTGGGCGTCCTGAAGATATCGCCAATATGGCTTTGTTTCTCGCATCGGACGAATCATCGTATGTGAACGGAAGTCTTTATCAAGTAAATGGCGGCATGACCTGCGCCACACCGATGGTACCTGTAGTTCGAAAATATTTAATATAAAAATAACGTAAAGGAACGATGATATGGGTGTTAAACAAGAAGAATTTATACAAGAGTTTTGTGACCTATGGGGTGACGGAACAGCAGAATCTCGTCCTGAAATTGATAAAATTATCGCAATGATGTCGGAGGACGCAGAATGGCAGCTATGGGTGCCAGGTGGGCCGGTAATCAAAGGCAGGGAAGATCTGCGTACGGAAATACTCCGCCAAATGTCATATGTAACCGAAAACAAGTGCAATATCGTTGAAATGGTGTCGTCTGATCGCGTTGTTATGACCGAACGTGCAGATTATGCCGTTGTAAACGGCCGTCCTCAGCCGCACTCGATGGTCGCAGTGTATGAGCTAGATGAGCAGGGGCTAATTTGTTCGTGGAGAGAGTATTTGGACACCGCTGATTTAGCGCGTAAGTCTGGGCGTAAAGAATTGGGTGGCGAAGGGAGCTAATGATAGCGGTCAATCGAACACGTAAATAGCATTTTACTGGTTAACGTACCCGGTGCTTTACTTATGAGGTGCCGGGTACGATAGTTGAGGAAACATTTTTTGATATTGGGCTGGTGTTATATTTCTGAAAAGCCTATACCGCGCAGGAATCTCAATACAATGGCCTGTATTTCACTTTTTTGCTTTCTTGCCGTTGGCATCTCTTGTCGAGCTTGAATAACAGGTAGTGCGTAACCGTGAATTAAGGAAACAAAGTCACGGGCTGCTCCCATGCTTGCATCAATGTGTTTGCCGTCAGTAGGGGAGCATTGTCGTATGTACTTAATAATAATTTTGAATGCTTCGTTTAGGGACTTACCGTGTTGTTCTCCCATTTCTGGGTGTTTTGATAAGGCTGAATCCATTACCTGAAAGAAGGGAATTTTATTCTTTTCGGTGTAAATAGCATATAAAAGATTGGCGAGATAATTGAATATTAAGATTGGGTCGTCGCTGTCTAATAATGGGTCTATCACAAAGCTTTTGGCCAGGCGCTTGTCGCTTTCCTTGATAACAGTTTGAAAAAATTGTTCTTTGCTGCCAAAGCGATTGTGGATGGTTTGGCGAGTAACGCCAGCTTCCTTTGCTATAGCTTGAATACTCGCGCCGTCATAGCCGTTTAAAACAAAATGCTTGTATGCTACTCGGTATAAATCTCGCAAGGTCTCTTCGCTTTCTTCTTGAAGGGGGCGCCCCTTTCCGCGCAAAGAGTTTGCGTTGCCTTTCTGTCTTTCAGGTTCGGCTAAACGTACTGGGCTCAAAGGGTTCTCCTTAAATCGAAAGCCATTACAGTTGTTATTAAGGTAATTGTAATTAATAGGGTTAAATATACCATTTTATCAGAAGAAGGGCTAAGTACTTGATGCTCAGTTAGATAGCTATTTTAGTATATTTTATTTTGCCTTTCGTATTAACTTGGGTCGGCCAATAAATGCTAATGTGGCTGATAACATCAAGCGGCATTAAGATTAATCTCCGCGATATAATGAATGTTAGTCTTGCTTAGATAAGGGAGTTGCCGATTGCTGTATCGACTGTCCAAGCGAAATTTTTTAATAAGTCGAATATTTTTGTCTGTATTATATATTTACACTATTGTAAATATAGTGAACCTGTATTATTGTTTATAAAAATTGACATAGTAACTTATGGATTGATCTCGATTTAAAAATACTATCTCCCTAAGTTTAATAATAATTAGTTAAAGCACTGGTTTGTTCATGAATACCATTAAGTACTAGGCTAGTGAAGTGGCGGCAGCGATTCCTGCTGTGGAGATTTCGAGCTAGGTAACTACTACCACGATGTTGAAAAGCGCATCGGTGTGCGAGCAGGTCGCTGAGTTTGCGCGCTTATACTAAATTCCGAGCATGGGCTACTGAGGGTCTGGAACAGGGTCCGTTGATACGCTGAACCAGTCATTACGTCAATGACCGACTGGGTTGAAAAAGGTGTCGAGTCTGAAGCGGTTGTTGCAAGGCGTGGCAAGGGTGCTGACTACTTATTTTCTACCCCAAAAACAGACCAGTATCAGGGTTTTTATTCCTCTCTTTATGGCGGGTGATCGTGAATTTTTATTATGTCTCTACCCACAGGTAGCAGTTTTCAATGCATCATTGCCTGCGACAGATATAAATATTCTAGGTGTAAAAACCTGGAGCTATCGGGCTCTTTAGAGCTGAACTAATGATAACCCTCAAGTGCCTGCTTATGGCACTTATTAGACGCGTTCAATCGCGCTTGGCGACTCAAGTCTAACCGCTTGACTTGCCTTTTTTGCGTGCGGGGCTTTCAAATCTTCCGTTAATGTATACATATTGTCAAAATTTGTTTAGATTATGGCTTGTGGTATTAGTTTGGAGGCAGATGTGAGTAATTCGGGACGGAAAATAGTGATCACTGGTGCTTATGGCACATTGGGCAGCGCGGTGGTTGAATTGGCGCTAAAGTCAGGGGCAACGGTGGCGGCGGTCGATTATGCTACGCCAACCAATGAGGCCGATCGAGAAGGTCTTTATACCTTTTCAGGGGTGGATCTTGGCGACTCAGCTGCCACAGTAGCTTGTATAACATCCGCAGCCGAGAAAATGGGCGGAATAGATTCTCTTATCAATATAGCTGGCGGCTTTGTATGGGGGCATTTTGCGGACAGCGGTATTGATAGCTGGGACAAAATGTTCAATATCAATGTGCGCACGGCGGTGAATGCGAGCCAAGCTGCACTGAGGTATCTCTTGCAATCGAGTACGGCGAGCATTGTTAATCTTAGCGCAAATAATGCGAGCAAATCTGTAGCGGGTGTAGCGGCCTACACTGCATCAAAAGCCGCAGTAGCAAAATTAACAGAGTCACTCGCTGACGAATATAAAGGGAAATTGCGAGTCAACGCCGTATTACCAAGTATTATTGATACACCAATAAACCGACGCGATATGCCTGATGCCGACGCGTCAACGTGGGTGGCGCCCGCTGAATTGGCCAATGTGATTTTGTTTTTAAGTTCGCCAAATTCCAGTGCCGTAACGGGTGCTCTGTTACCGGTAGTTGGCAGAGTATAGAAAGATCTAATTAAAATAATGATAATTCGCAGAGAGAGTTGTGATGAAAATGAACATTCGCCTAGACCTGCCCCAGAATACTCGGCGTCATTTGTATAAGGAAATGGCGATAAGTTTTGCCATTAACCTTGTAATCAATGGCGTTATCGCGTGGTTTGCTTTTTCAGCTAAAGCGCGAGTGGCCATGTGGGGGGAGCATTCCTTTGCCGGTGATTTGGCCATTACTGCATTTATTCTTTGTTGGATTGTTGGTGCTATTTTTGTAGCGACTCATCGCACCAAGGTAAATAAGGAAAAGTTGGCGGCGGTCGAGTTAGATTTGCCAGGGTGGCTGCCGAGGAGTCCAATACTTATGGGCTTGCTACTCGCGACTATTGCGCTACTGATCTACTACCCGGTTACTTTGGTGGCCTTGTTGATGTTTGGCTTTGCTGAAATGGATCTTTTGGTATTCAGTGTATTTAAGGGCCTTTGGGCGGGACTTCTCGCGTGTTTGGTGATTCCGCCAGCGATGATTTTCGGATTGGCTACCGCGAATAAGGCTGAGCCGGTTAGCGCGTGATATTTATAATAAATACAAGGGACAGAGTGCTTTATGGAAACAGCGAGTAGAGAAGAAATAGAATTATTCCTGCGTGGCCAGTATCGCCTTTGGAATGAAGGTAAATTTGAGGATATGCTGGCATTGTTTCGAAAAATCGCACCAGCTAAGTTAACGATTGAATACGTGGGCTTACCGCCCCAGGACGGTTGGCAGGCGCTGGACGAAATGTGCGAAGCCTATGGTGGCAAGACTCAGGCAGAGGTTCAAGAATTACTGATAAACGGTAATGAAGCGGCGGTACACGTGTTAAATCTCCGAGACAAGTCTACTGGGATAGCGCCATCGCCGAGTATTGAGTTTTATCGTTTTGATAAAGGTAATTTGGAGATTCGCTACTTTTATCGAGCGAATCATCCCGTTTAAGGAGGAGCTTGGCGATTAGATCCGAGGATCTTGTCGCCAGTTAAGGCTGGGGTCGAACGATTCCATAATGCCTGGCTCGGCTGCGCAAACATGAGGTATTGCTTGCACGCAGGGAATAATGGTTGCGATGTAATTTGGCTCTACCTGCATATTGCCCATATTGAAAAAGCGCTCATCAGAATTATTAGACACGCAAAAGTCTAGGGTCATTTTCATTGATGGTCGGCCTTCAATGGTGGCGACATAATATTGGCCGGGAAGGGTGCCTTCAGGCAGCATGCCGTTGCCAATTAGCCAGTGATACTCAATAGTAAATAGCGCCTCATCGCCTATATTGCTACAAAACCCCTGCATTCTATGGGTGATACGGCCAACGGTTCCGGTTTTGATATAAAAAGGCTCGTGAATATCGACTGGTGTGGCGACGTAGTCATGACTCGCTTCGATCTTGTCATATTCAACGCCTAGGACTTTTTCAGCGGTTTTCACGATGGAGAGCATGAAGTTTGCCGCCATTTTCTTTGATACTTCTATTTTTTCTGCATCTTCGGGTGGTTTGCCGAAGCCAATATACTGGAGCGGGCCGGGTGCGGCTTCGCTGCAATCCCAGTTTTCTTGTAGTCGGATTGCCTTAACATCGGCGCAGCCACCGGTAAGGGCAAGTAGCACTCGGTTGGGGATTAGGTCTGGGTCTATACCACCTGAGTAGAATACCGATTGGCCTTCTTGGCAGGCTTCGCGGAGTTTTCGAGTAAAACTCTCCTCGCGGAACAGGTGGGCATTTTGGTATGGCAGCGGCGTTACTATATTTTTACCTGCGCGGAGAATAGAAAATATTTCCTCGTCGGTGTGAAATGTTCCTTCATCGTGGGCGGTGTATACCACGCAGTCGCAGTCAAGTTTTAATAGCGCTTCGCTGTCGCAGCTGACCTTAACCCCTATGGGATCAATGCCAATAAGTTCACCGGCGTCGAGGCCTTCTTTACTCGCGGAATAGGCTTTTACTCCAACAATCTCGAAGTAGGGTGATTGCGCCATCTCCCACAAGCAGATACTCCCCATACGACCAGGGCCCCATATGATTATTTTATATGAATCTCGCAAAGTGCTTTCCTTTTTATATTTGATTAATAGCAGCTGCTGGGTAATTGAAAATAGTATTCGCCATAGGGCGCTATGCTCAACACTATAAAGATTTATCGTTGGTCTCGGGGTCAAATACAATTTGCCGAGATTTATTTATCGCGACTATTTTCGTGCTAGGGTCGATGCTGTAAATACTCTACTTTACATCGAGATAAAAAAAATATGATTGTAAAAGATGTTGTGGTTGTTGGGTCTGGCGGCGCTGGGATGACCGCTGCATTAGTTGCTGCTAAATGTGGACTAGAGGTACTGTTGGTTGAGAAAACCGAGTTCTTTGGCGGCACCACGGCATTATCTGGCGGTGGCATATGGGTGCCCTGTAGCCCCCATGCAGTTGCCGCTGGAGTTGCGGACAGTGTTCACGAAGCTGCAACGTACGTTAAGGGTGTTATTGGTGAATCTTTACGTGAAGATTTGCTCGATGAATTTCTAGAAAGTGCTCCACAAATGGTTCAGTTTCTGGTCGATAACAGCGCGGTCCAATTTTCTCTGCAAAATGGCTTTGCAGATTGGCACCCCCAAGTTAAAGGATTTAAGGCGAGTGGCCGTTTGCTTTCACCCCTAAGTTTTGATGGCAAGTTGCTTGGTGATTGGTTCTCCCGCTTGCGGCCGCCTTTGACAGAGTTTAATGCACCTGGTGGTTGTATGATAGGGATTGACGATATGCCTCACATCAGCAATGCTGGAAAGTCGTTAAAATCCTTTGCTTATGTAGCAAAACTCTTAATGCGTTATTTTGTTGACCGTGTCCGCTATGCGCGGGGGACGCGATTAACAATGGGTAATGCTCTGGCGGGTAGCCTGCTTAAATCCTGTGTCGATGCGGGAGTAGAGCTGTGGTCGAATGCAGCGATGGAAAATATTATAAGCACCGATGGAACTGGCGAGGGCCCAGCCGTACAGGGATTAACGGTTAATTGTAATGGCCAATTGATTAAGCTTCGCGCCCGAAAAGCAGTAATTCTTGCCACCGGCGGCTTTTCGGCAAATGCGGAAATGCGCAAGCGCTATATTCCTTTTGCAGAGCGTCATGTATCGCTAGTACCGAACGGCAATACCGGCGACGGCATTCAGCAAGGCCTTGATTTAGGTGCGGTGTTTGATGGAGAAAATATTAGTAATGCAGGTTGGGTTGTAGTGTCGGTGCATCGAGCACCAGATGGGAAACTCCGGAAATTTCCGCACTTGTTTATGGATCGGGGCAAGCCGGGCTGTATTGCGGTAAATAAGCAGGGGAATCGTTTTGGCAATGAATCTACTACCAACCTAGTCGAGGCGATTCACCGTACCGCGTCAGTTCCTGCATATCTCATATGCGATCACGTATTTATAAAAAAATACGGTCTTGGTTTGGTTAAGCCTGGCGGATTTGGTTTGCGCAAGTTTTTGGCAGAGGGCTATATAAAATCGGCCGAGAGTTTGCCGCTACTTGCTCAGCAGTTGGGCATCGATAGTGGTTCCCTAGTCGCTACCGTTACACGTTTTAATCAATTTGCAGAGCAGGGACACGACCAAGATTTTTTGCGTGGCGGTCAGCCCGCAGACTTTGGCTTTGGTGATACGCAGCATAAGCCCAATCCCTGCCTTGGCAAGTTAGAGTGTGCACCGTTTTATGCCGTAGAGGTATTCCCTGGGGATTCGACTACCACGGTGGGGCTTCGCGTAGACAGCCAGGCACGGGTGTTAAATAAAGCGGGTAAGCCAATTAAGGGCCTGCATGCTATTGGACTAGATATGAACTCTTTGTGGCGTGGTAAGGCACCGGCTAATGGTGCCAATAATACCCTTGGCATGACCTTTGGCTATATAGCAGCACAAAGTGTGTTAAATGCGCCTGAGAATTTAGAATAAGAAGTACAGTAGTGCGGCAATCCGCTGCTGAACGTAAATAAACATTAAACTGCGAGTGAGTTATGAACCTGAGTGAATTTAGGTCGGGCTGGAAAGTATTGATTCTGGCACTGCTGGGTATCGCCGTTAGTATTAACGCGGTATTGCTTTATGGCTTTGGTGCCTTAGTCATTCCCTTTGAAGAGGCATTCGGCTGGGATCGCGGTAGTCAGCAGGTCGCTATATCGTTTTTGTACGGCGGTGCGGTCATTGGGCTTCAAGCGGTGGGCTGGGTAAATATAGCATTGGGGGTGCGTGCCACTACCGTGGCATCATTATTATTAATGGGCGTGGGCTATTTAGTGTGTATCCCATTATTGGGCGGCTCTATTTGGTCCTTGTATATCCTGTTTGGCATTTTACCCATTGTTGGGATGGGGGCATTAGCTATTACCTGGACCCAGCTAATTAATCTATGGTTTGTTGAAAATCGCGGGCTTGCCCTAGCGATTGGTCTGTCTGGCACTGGCCTCACTGCTGCGGTAATGCCATCTGCTATCGCGGCATGTATTGAGAGCTGGGGCTGGCCCAGTGTGTTCGTGCTGTTGGCGGTTCTAAATTTTGTATTAATACCATTGACGCTGATGCTTTTCCGCTTTCCGAGGGCGAGTTTGTCCAGCTCAGAAGGGGGCGATGAGAGTAAATCGATTGCTGCGCTCGGCGGAGTTGATTTTAAAAAGGGCGTTGTATCGCGTCGTTTTTGGACCTGCAATATCGCGATTGCGTTAGTGGTGTCGGCGGTAATGGGGATGATTACCAATGGCGTCCCGATGTTACAAAACATGGGCTTTTCCGGTAAAGAAGCGGGCTATATTTTTAGTACTTTTGGTGCATCGCTAGTGCTGGGGAGGCTGACGGTTGGTTTCTTCCTCGACCGCTATTGGCCGCCGGGCGTAGCGGCCTTTAGTTTAATGATTCCTGCAGTGGGTTGCGTCATATTTTATACGGGCAGCGACAGTATCCCCGTCATGATGTTGGCTGTAGGACTTGTGGGGGCAGGTGCTGGCGCCGAGTTTGATGTTGCGGCATTTCTGGTGGCGAAGTTTTTTGGTTTGAAAGATTACGGCCGTTTAATGGGCTTTCACCAAGCACTCATTACCGTAGCATCGGCAATGGCGCCGCTATTGTTTGCGGCTATGTATAAGGCAAGCGCTGGATACCAAGCGATGTTGGTGTACTGTATTTTCGCCACTGCAGTGGGTGGGGCAATGTTACTAAGTCTAGGTCGCCCACCTGAATTCAGTGGTGGCCAAGCTAAAGCGGCCTAATACTTAGAGTGATATCAACGGCGTTCATAAGATTGCTACTAAGGTGACTTGGATTGGGAATATTAATTAAGCCTGCATCTAGCGGTGCAGAAAAAATAAAATAAGAAGAGTTTTAGCGTTATGACAAAAAAGAAAAAATTTCTTATCAGTATCATTTTTTTGGTGGCGGGATTTTACCTGGTAGATTATAGCTTAACGACGCCGCTCGAGAGCTGTACATTAGAAAAAATGGCGGCAGTGGTCAGTGACGATACCACGCTTACAACAGTTAAATCTATGTGGTTTCCGGTGCAACATTGCATCGTTAAAGGTTATGTAACAACGACAGATCCCGGCCCCAATCAGGTGAATTTTCGTCTACAACTTCCCAAAGAGCAGGCGTGGAATGGGCGGTATTATTTTATTGGCTTAGGTGGCGGAGCCGGTAGAACGCCGATTTTTTCAGAGTCGCCCTTTGGCTATCCGCTGGCGGCGGGGTTTGCGGTGGCGGGCTCTGATACCGGGCATCAGGCCTTTATGCTGAACTGGAGCTTTCTCGCCAATGAAGCTCAGGCACTTGATCATATTCATCGCGGCGCGCATGTGTCTGCGGTGCAAACCCAGGCAATGACCAAGGCCTACTACAATAGTGATTCAATGTACCGTTACCATTCGGGCTGCTCTGGTGGTGGCCGTATGGGCGTGATGGCTGCAACGTATCACCCAGAAGATTTTGACGGGCTACTTATTGGCGCTCCGGGTATCGACACCACTAATATTCTTAATTTTATGTGGATGTCCCAGCAACTCAATAAGCTACCTGAAAAGGAGTTGGCCGAGGGCAAGTTACTGGCGATGGAGCAATCCATACAAGCTCAATGCGATGCCAGTGATGGCGCGGTAGATCAAATGGTGTGGGACCCTCGTAAGTGCGCCTACGATCCTGCGCAAATGTTGTGTGAGCAGGACCAAGACCAAGACCAAGCGGCTTGTTTTACAGCACAAGAGCTGGAAGTGGTTAAATCGATTATTGCTGGTCCCCGCTCTCCAACCGGTGAGGTGCTTTACCCAGGGTTAGTCGATGTGACACCAACGGGATGGGTAAGCTTTTTAGAAATGGGTGCGGAAATGATTAGCACCTCTTTTTCACAGGCTTATTTTGGTGATGATTATGAATTTATGACTGATTTCGATTTTAACGATCAAAAAAATATCGACGCGTGGCGGGCCGCGGTGGCGCGAACTGGCTATGGTGTGCGCGCCTCGGCGGATTACAGTGGGGTCGAAAATGCCGGTGCTAAAGTAATTTTTTGGCACGGTGTTAGTGACGCCGCTATCTCATTTCGAGATCAATTGCGGTATTACGAAGCGATTCGAGAAAATACTGGCGATGATGAGCGCCTAAATCAGTTTGCCCGCATGTATCTTGCGCCGGGTTTATATCATTGCTTTGGCGGTCCCGGTCCTGTAGATACGCCTGATAGACTGCTGGAATCACTTATTGATTGGGTAGAAAATGGCGTGTCGCCGGCCTCGGTTGTCACTCACCGAGGAGAAAAAGAGTTGGCGTTTAAGGCCGACGGTATTGCGAAATACCTACCTAATTTTTACGACTACCTTGATAACCCCCCTAAGGGGACACCGGCAAGGGAGTTCCTGTTATGTCCCTATCCCCAAGAGTCTGTTTTTGTCGGTCAAGCGGCATCGACCGAGGCTTTGTATAATGCAGCGAACTGGCAATGTCAGTAGTGTTGCTTGGCGGCGGTTGTGCACGGTGTCCGCTAATGATTGTTAAGCCTGCTACAGCTTGATACCGAAAAATAGCCCATAAACTGGCAATAAGGCTAATTTATGGCCGCGCTCACGGGCTTTAGCTTAGTTTTATGTTGCTACTAATCCTTAAGGGCGTTGGATAAAAATTCTCGATTCGAGGGCGCCATCGGTCAGCGTGTAAAGCTCGATGGTTTCCGTGCTGATACTGCCATCGGCCAGTAAATTACGGTGGTGGCTCGCAGCTTGGTTGCCTATTTGAATGCATTCAAGCACCTCGATCTTTATCGTTGGTTGTGCCTGCCACATGCCTTCTAGCATTAACCAAGGGTCGGCCTTGGCAACGCCAAGGTATTCAATAGACAAGGCTTTGGTGGCGATATCTCGATAGCAGGCGAGGAAGCCTGCCTTGTCGCCATTATTCCAGTGCGCCACTTGCTGGTGTAAAAAGTGTGTTAGCTTTTCGCTGTCGGTCATGGTGTGCTCATCTCAATATTCTGTATGGGTTCTCTTCGCGTTAGGTATTTTCAGCACTTGGCTTTGGCCCGATATCGGCGAGTAATTCGAGGTTTGATTCAATGCCCAATATCGCGCGGCCATATAAGGCCATAGAGAGGCGGCTGTTGAGCGCATTGTGACGACTGCCTACGTTTAGATCGCGCCACAGGCGCTGCATGGCATTGTTCAGGGCGAAGCTACCTGGCCCAGCTATATCCATCAGTTTGTCGGCTGCGCTGCGCGCGAGCTTCATCGCGTAGCCGCAATCGGCCTGCATTTTTGCTTTCTCGAAACCGGATAGTGTGCGCTGTGGCGAAACCTCGTCGACAAGTGCGGCGGTACGGCGAATATGTAGCCATGCCGATTCTATCTCGAGGCTGGCTTCGGCTAATACGCCTAATAAAATATCCGAGCCCGCTTGGCTTTCGTACTGCCAGCCAATGATTTTCCGCTTGGGCATGGTGTCTTTTACTAATTCTAATATCCCCTCAGCTGCACCTAGCATTGGCGCTAATACTGTTAAGGGAAATAGGGGCTCTACTGGCCAGCGATCGCGAGGCTCTAGCGCAGCGATAACAGCTGGGTCATCTGATGCGCCACTGCGCAGGTTTTTGAATGAAAGCAGCAGATGTGGCGGTAGTATGAGTTGATCAGCAGTAACGGTATTGCTACCCGATGCGCTAACGCCGGCAACCTGCCAGGTGTTTTTAATTTTTACTTGCTCATTAGCGCGCAGGGGCATAATTGCGAAACCAGCATCAACAATATTGCCTTGTTCGTCGAGAATATTAACGCCATTCATTGCCCAGTCGGCGTGCATGCAACCCGAAGCATAGGGCCAGCTGCCAGAGATTTCATAACCGTCGGCGCAGGGTTTAGCGGTGCCTGTGCGGGCGGCAACACTGCATACCAATTCTTTGCCGGTGGTAAAAATAGTGTCGCTGATGTTCTTTGGTAGCGCCGCGGCAGAGGCTGAAACACTCGACAGCAAGCCAAAGGCCCAAGCGCTCGCCGGATCGACTTTGGCTAGCTCCGCGACTGTTTCAAGATGGGTGATGAGTTTGCGGCCAACACCGCCGGCGCGCTTTGGAAACATCATGGAAAATAGGCCACTGCTTTGCAAGGCCTTAAAAACTTCGTCACTTATTTGGCCTTGTGCTTCGGCTACTGCTGCGTGTTCTTGCAACAGTGGTTTTAGTGATTTGGCTATGGCCTGCGGATTTAGGGCTTGGGGTTCTTCAGCACGGGTATCGGTTAGCTCAGTCACAGGTAACACTCCTTTATTTGAGTTATGGAGAAGCTAAGGTGTGAGGGAATAATGGCACTCAAACTGGGGAAATGCATGGAGAGGTGTTTTACCCAAGGCCAAATCAAACAGTGCCGGTGAGGCGTTCTTTGGTGAGTTTATCTCACTAATATGGGCGTATTATTGATGGACCGAAGTGTGTTTTAAGTGGTTTTGAATTCGCCTGCACTACTTATGGTAGTGCAGGCTGGCGGTTAGCGTACGCGGGCGGTGATTTTTGCGTGGGGGCCGTCGATTTGCGCTTGCCAAGCTTGGTCGGCGTCGGCAAAGTCAAAATCGAGATAATCAATTTCGATATTTTCTTGTTCGGCGATTTTTAGCAGGCGGCGCCATATATTTTCGCGATCTGCGGGAGGGCGTTGGCCGGTGCCGACGACCGAAAAAGTGCGGAATAGCAACAAGGCCATGTCGAGATTAACTTCGCGGCCAGCACCCGTGCCAATGGTCATTATGCGCGCGCCCCAGCGAGTTGCCTTTAGGGCGTTGAGCATGGGTTGGCCGCACACTAAGTCGAGAACAACATCGTAACCCTCGCCAGCGTCTTCTTTTAATGCGGCGGCGTCATCGTCGCTGCCAAGGCAAACGATGCTGTCACAAATCCCGCGTTCGAGTAGCTTGTCGAGCGAGGCTTGGTTGCGGGCGGCGGCGCTTACATGACCGGCACCAAGATAGCGTGCCAATTGCAGTGCGATTTGGCCAAGGGTCCCTGTTGCGCCCAGAATCAATACCTTCTCACCAGCTTGAATTTTTGCGTTTTCAAGCGGAACAAGGGCGCCGGTTGCAGCGATACCCATTGCAATCGCGGTCTTGTCGTCAATATTATCGGGGACTTCCCATACTTCTTCTTCTGGTACGAGGGTCTGCTCTGCCCATGCGCCCCACGGTAGTACCGAGCGTTCGCCAAAATAGACGCGCTTCCCGTCTGTAGTGTGCCCCACGCCCTCACCGCGAATGACGCAGGGGTATTCAACACCAAGTCGATAGGCCCCAAGTACATCCCAGCCGCCAAGACCGGCGGTGTCGACATTGATTAATAGTGCACCCGCTTGTGCTTGTGGCGTTTGAAACTCTTGTATTTGCGGGATACTTCCCCTGCTAGAAATAACGGCAGCTTTCATATCTCTCCTCGTATTTTTATTGTGAGTCGGTCTTGGTATATACGTCTTTATAGGATTTATTACCATAGAATCAGCCAACTTTAACGCACTTTATGAACAAAAAATAGATAAGTGTTTTAAATAGGCCAAAGATAGATTAACTTTACCAAGAACAGTCGTTGTTATTAGTATATATTATATGTACACGACTGTTTTAATTGGAGAAAAGAGAGTGGCTGCAAGTACCTTGACAACAACGGTTACCCGCCGACGCAATAAACGATCAGAGAATACCATTGAGGCAATCCTGAAAGCGGCTGAGGTGGTGATACTGCAGTCGGGTGTGGAACGGGTATCTATACTAGATGTGTGCGCTGAAGCCGGCATTTCTAGAGGCACGTTTTATCGCTATTTTTCGTCGCAAGACGAGCTACTAGAAGCCTTTTCTCGTCACAAGCGCAATCGCTTTCATATCTCTTTGTCTGAGGCTGTTACTCCTTACGATGATCCAGATGAGCGTTTTGACGCGTTTATTCGCTACTTGGATAACTATTTACAAAAGGGGCAATCACGCAAATTACTTGTTGTTGCGCCGGATTATGCAATGGGCTGGTTTCTGCGAATTTTCCATGATTCAATTTCCCGTTTTCAGGCAGATTTGGATATAGTGTTTGATGCTTGGGATGAGCGGTCTGGGGTGACTTTAGATCGTGAGTTAGTGTGCGAGCTGATGGTTCGCTATATTCTTAGTGAGCAGCTTGTGCCGTCTAGCAAGCAAACTCGCAAGGCATTGCCAAATCGGATTAAGCGCTTAGTTTTAACATTTCGTAACTGAGTAGGGTGCTGGTGGTTTTACCATGAGTAAAACTGTGTCACTAAAAATACGCTAGCCTTACGTGCTTAAATGGTAATCCTGAATAATTTTAATAATCAAAAGCATTGCTGATAGTCGCTGTATTAAACAGCGTTTACACAGCGGTGCTGCAACGTAAGGGTTTATCATGGATCAGCAATCTACTTATGATGTCGCTATTGTCGGCGGCGGCCACAACGGCCTAACGTCGGCGTGTTACCTGGCAATGGCGGGAAAGAAAGTTGTGGTTGTAGAGGGGCTGTCTCAAGTTGGCGGCATGTGTAGCTCTGGAGCTCTTATACCGGAGGCGCCAAATCATATTATTAACCCCTGTGCGCTCGATGTTATGTCGATGCGGGTGCATCCAATGGTCCCAGAAGAGCTTGAGCTCGCGCGTCATGGTTTTGTTCAGAAAGAAATGAACCCAGGTTATGTTTATGTTCACTCTGACGGCAATACCTTGGTATTTTTCCGAGAAGTTGAAGATACCGTAGCTGAGATAGCGCGCTATTCGAAAGCTGATGCGCAAGAGTACAGAAAATTAATGGAACTGGTGTTTGCCTTTGTTGATATGGCGTTGCCGCAGATGCGTGTGGATCCAGCAAGTTTTAATTTAAAAGCAAAGCTGGCGTCGATGTCGGTACTACTTAAAAATCTGGGCCGAAAATCCGAGATTATGACCTTGATAAGTAGCCCGGCTTACACCTCAATAATGGAGCGTTTTGAGCATCCTGTGGTGCAGTCAGCGCTGTGCTGCTTGCTGGGCGCGGCAGGGCCGGTCACGAATGAGGCGACCGGTATTTATTTCGCGCTATTAGGTTTTATCCAGAAGTTCGGCATCGGTCGCGCGATGGGAGGTATGCAATCTATAAGTAATGCTTTGGCCTCGCGTCTGCGTGAGCTGGGCGGCGAGATTCTAGTGAATGAGCCAGTTGCCGAGATTATTTCTAAAAACAGAAAAGTTAGTGGCATACGTTTAAAGAGCGGGAAAATTATTCACGCTGCGGCAGTTATTGCGTCTATTCATCCCAAACAAGCTTTGGAAATGGTCAGTGAGGGGGAGGTTGATCAGAAGAGCCTCACTCGTATTAAATTAGCCCCAGCCAATGCCCACGGTGGTTCACCGATTAAGGTGGATGTGGCGCTTAACGGACAGATTAACTACCGCGAGCTTGAAGAGAAGCGTGGCGATGGCATTAGTCTGCGTAAAAGTGTATTGCTGATTGGTACCGCAGAGGCGGTATTGGATAACTTTAAGTCGGCGGCGCAGGGCAAGGTGTCCAAACAGCCTTATCTTTGGATCACCGCGCCAACGGCGATGGACCCGAGTCAGGCCCCTGAAGGACAGGATGTTGCGTATTTGTATCCAGTGGCGATGCCGCTTGATCCGGTGGAAGGTTGGGATGCGATTCGCGCGGATGTAGCTCAGCAAGTCATTGATTGGGCCTCGGTTTACATGAACGGTCTGAAAGAGTTTGAAATTGGTCGGACCATGGAGGTCGCGCGGGATTGGGAGAAGCGGCTCAATGTGCACAATGGCTGTGTTATCCATATCGACACCTGCACCACACGCTCGGGCGGAATGCGGCCAGCCGCTGGCCTAGGCGGCGATAAACTGCCAGTAGAGGGCTTGTTTCTTGGTGGTGCCGGTATTCACCCTGGTGGTGGTGTTAATGGTATGCCGGGCCGCTTGGCGGCCTCGCGGGTTAAGCGTTACTTGTCTTAGTGGTCGGGATAAGCGCTGCAAAATTATTTCGCGGCGCTTATTTGGGCTCTTGTGGCTGTGGCGCAAGCACGGCGGCGAGAATGAGGTCGCTGGTGAAGCTGCGCCACACCTGCATATCCTCGCTGTTGCGGGTGCTAATTGTGCTTAAAGAATCAATAATATAGCGATTAGTATAGGCACCTGCGACCATCAAACAGGCGGTCACAAAGATTAATTCTGGATTTAAATCGGTTTTGAATTCCTTGGTCGCGATACCTCTTTCGATCAGGCGCTTCATTTTGTCGGTCAGCTGCGGACCAAGGTCAATAAAGCGGTTGCCGGGAGTGGTATGGCTGTCGTGAAAGCGAATGCCATCGGTGGCGATACTGGCCAGTTCGGGGTCGCTCTGATAGGCATCAAAAAGGCGTTCAAGAAAGAGTTTTAGGCCCTCTGTTGGCGCCATATGTTCAAACTCTAAGGCCGCAAGAGTGGTCATGGTGTCGTCGGAGCTGGCGTCGAGTACACAGGCAAAGAGTTGTTCTTTGCTGGCGTAATAGTGGTAAACAAGCTGTTTAGTTACGCCGGCGCGCTCAGCAATCTTCTTTACGTTCGCTTTTTCTAGGCCGTGTTCGGCAAATTCGGCCCTGGCAGAGCGCAATATCATATCAATTGTCGCGGCTTTGCTCTGCTGTCGAGAGTTCGTCATACCGGTGTTCCCTGTCTAATGACTTATTGTATTGGTTGGACTGCGTGTCAAACACATTATCGGTAAAAGTTTACCACTTTATTTACACTGGTAGGCGTATTGTTAATGTGAGCGATCGCGGTGTCGTGTTTAGATGTTGGCACGCTGTGGTTACGCTATAAGTTTTTACATAATAATTTGGAATAACGCATGACTGACTCTTCTGTACAAAACATGAACTTGGAAACCGCGTATTCGGCTGTGTCGGATCTTTATAAAGGCACTGATATAGATATTCACGAAGCCTGTAAGCTTATGCGCGATAAAGCGCCAGTTTACGAGGGCAATTTTATTGCTCAGTTCGGGGTGCCGACAAATGCGGGAATTCATCAGGACAGCAGACCAAACTACGCGGTGTTTCGCTACCAAGATGTTATGTCGATATTGCGTGATGCGGATACCTATACTAGTGGCTTTATTGCCCGCGGTTTTGGCGAGGCCTTCGACGGTTTAACGATTCTTGCGATGGATGGCGATCAGCATCGCAAGGTGCGGACTCTGCTCCAACCGGCCTTTATGCCCCAGACCGTAAACAAGTGGCGCGAGCGCATGGACGATATTATGCGTCGTGATTTTATTGCGCCGATGGTTGCTAAAAAGAAAGCAAACTTAATGGAATTCGGTCTGGGTTTCCCCATTCGCATTATGTATGCACTGATGGGCTTCCCCGAGAACGACCCTGAGAAATACCGCAAGTATGCTGCTTGGGCCCTAGCCATGGTGGGCGGCAATCAAATCGATCCTGATAAATTGCAGGATGCTCGCGCCACTGCGCACCAAGCGGGCAAGGCTTTATATGATTCTATTAAAGAAATCGTGGTAGAGCGGCGTGCTGGCGGCAGTGAAGGCGACGATTTGATTGGCAAATTATTACGCGCTGAGCACGAAGGCCGAATGTTGGACGACCATGAGGTTGTCACCTTTTGCCGTATGCTACTGCCCGCTGCCGGTGAAACCACAACCAGAACCTTAAGCACCGTACTGGCAATGCTGTTTAATACACCAGGGCTGTTAGATCGGGTGAGAAATGACCGCTCCTTGGTCGGCCCTCTGATTGACGAAACTATCCGCTACGAGCCGATCGCCACCTTTAAAGTGCGCGAGGTCGCTAAAGACGTTGAATTGCACGGTGTAAAAATTAGTAAGGGTTCTTTTATGCAGTGCATGGTGACTTCCGCTAATCGTGATGAATCTGTGTTTGAAAACCCAGATGAGTTCAATATTGACCGTCGCCAGAAGCCTTCTTTTGCCTTTGGCTTTGGTCCACATATGTGTATAGGTCAGTTTGTAGCCAAGCTAGAGTTGAATTGTGCTGTAAATGCACTGTTTGACTTGCTCCCCAATCTACGTCTCGATCCCGATATGCCTGCGCCAGTTATTCAGGGAGCGCAATTGCGCGAGGCGAGAAATGTGCATGTAATTTGGGATTAAGTTTTGCTCTGGGTAATAAGTTGATGTCGCGCCGCGAGGCGCGTCATTAATGTGAAGTTTTATAACAATAAAAGTGGGAGAAAATAATGCCGACGTTTTCCAAAATACCCAATCGTGGCGACTTTGCCTTTCAGTGTTTGGTAGCGCCGCAGAAAGTCAGTGGTGCAAAACTTGCGGATACACGCGATCACTATGGGCTCAAGTTCACCAAACATATGCCATTTGGTACATTGCGAGATGATGAAGGCCATATGTACTCTTTGGCGAGGGCGCTAAACTCCCCAGGTAGCACGCCGAATCCGACTAAATTTCTGTTCCTGTCGACGCGGATGAATGATGAAACCTTGCGTTTAGACCCAGAAACCATGGCCGGCCGTGCGACAACAATGTTTCCCGAGCGGTGGCTGGATGGTGACACCGTGTGGTGGTCAAGCTTAGAGGGCGAAGAAGGAGCTGGCTGGCAGCTTAGCGCCTCTGGCGATGCGTTTTCTTGGCGAGAAGACGGTCTATTAGACCTTAAGGGGAGCTTGCTGGGAAATGGCACCCAATTTTATATTCCCGGTGAGGAGTGGGGAACTTTCTATGTGTCGCAACTTTACGATGTGCAAGGTCAGCTCAACGGCCGACCTGTTAAAGGCGTAATTTGTCTCGACCAGGTCTGGTTGCCAGAGGGTGGCGCAATCCACTTTGCCAAAGACATTGTTGTTGAAAATAAAATGCATGTGCTGTGGTGGACGTTTGCCACTGTATACAAAGACGGTAGCTGGGATATGGGCTCCTTTATGCTTGGTCATGATAATCTGGGTTATGCCATTTTTCAGAATGATAAAGGCGAATTGCATTGCTCTACTGATATCGAAGGACTTGCCATTCACAAAGACGGCAGCTATTTCTTAGATAGCGCAAAAATCATAATTGATGGAAAAGACGAGTGGGAATTTCTGCCCGATCCCAAGGGTGATATGGTTGATTTTGTTGGCGGCTTTCCGATTACTGCCCAGCAAGAAGGGCGCTGGCGCCGAGTGGGCGACACCCGCGAGCCGGATCATTGGATCGCCTGGGGTGAGTCTGATCGTCGCAATGGCACCGCCCGAAACATTCGCGGTAAAGATCTTTAATTATTAAGGAGAGTGTTATGACATCATCCTCTGCGGTCGAGGCCTTTATGCATAAGCAAGTGAGCTGCTGGAATAGCGGTGATCGCGATGGTTTCTTTCAAGCCTACAGCGATATCGCTCCAGCAGGTTTGCATATTGAGTATGTTGGCGGCGTTAGCGGCGACGGCATCCCTATTCTGGAAGGGATGTGGGCCCAGCAGCGCGCGGCAATCGAAATTGAAGAGGTGGCTTTGATAGTGATCGGCGACGAGGCCGTAGCTCATAATCGCAATAAGGTGAAAGGCAGTGACATGGTGATTGAAACTATTGAACACTACCAATTCAGCGATGACGGGCGGGTGAGTGTGCGCTATTTTATTAAAAAGCCTTAAGATCGAGTATAGCAAAGAGCTTAATTAAAGCTGAAAGTCATAATTTATACTCGCGGATTCAAATCCGAAGTGCATCAAAGTTTAAGCTGCTAACGCAGCCCTATGTTCATCCATTAATTCACCTGGATTTTTGAATCCCAGTTTTTTTCTTGGACGAGAATTTAGTTTATTT